>CALGGQ010000274.1 GCA_937915775.1 uncultured Clostridia bacterium
CATTGACGGCATACCCATACCGCTCGCCATAACGGAAACCTTTACGCCCTTATAATATCCGGTGTAACCGTTTACGCCTCTTACGGAGTTTACAAGAACGGGATTTTCAAGAAAATTTTCCGCGATGAACTTTGCCCTGAGCGGGTCGCCGGGCATCAGTACGGTCTTGCCGAAACCTATCGGGTCAAGCACATTTATATGAGGAGTTTTTGCATATTCCATTTAATTTCCCTCTTTTTCGAGTTCTTTCGCAATTTTTACTATTCTGCTCGTTCCGAGACGGCTCGCGCCGAGTGAAATGAATTTTTCCGCGTCTTCAAGTGATGAAATTCCGCCTGCCGCCTTGATTTTGATATTCGGTTTTATATGCTGCGCGAAAAGCGCTATGTCTTCAAATGTTGCGCCGCCCTTTGAAAAGCCGGTGGAAGTTTTTATATAGTCGGCGTTTGAGGCGGAAACGATTTCGCACATCTTTATTTTCTCCTCATCCGTCAGCAGACAGGTTTCAATAATCACCTTTAACAGCCGTCCGTCACAGGCAGCCTTGATGCGGTTAATCTCATCGAGCAGAGCGTCATACTTCTTATCCTTCAGCCAGCCGATGTTGATAACCATATCGACCTCGTCCGCGCCGTTTTTCACCGCGTCCGCAGCTTCAAAGCACTTCGTTTCCGTCGTGGAATAGCCGTTCGGGAAGCCGATAACGGTGCAGATTTTCACGCCGCCCGCCGCATATTCCGCGGCTTGTTTGACATAAGAAGCCGGAATGCAGACCGAGGCACAGTGATACTTGATGCCGTCATCCACTATCTGACGGATGTCATCCCATGTGGCGCCCTGCGCCAGCAGCGTATGGTCAACCATGCTTAAAATTCTTTCAACGTCCAACTTAATCACTCCTTTGTGAATCATTGCGTTTATTCAGCCGCCGGACGTGCCGGATAGGCTTCGCCCGACAGCGCTTCATACGAGGTTTTGACCGCTTCCTCGCTCATATCGCATTCGAGCAGATAGAGCGGTACGGTGCGGTACAGCTTGTCCAGCAAATCAATGGTGGCGATAACCGCCTCCGCCTCCTCGGGCAGATACACCTGGTGCATCAGCTCCGTCAGAATTTCGCCGGACGCTACCCTGCGGATACGGTTTTCTTTGCCGCGGTGAATCAGGCAGATGGCGTCAATCGGCGTGCTACCGTGATTCTGGTAATGCTCCTTGCCGGCATAGGGCGTGGCATAGGCAACGGGCTTTCCGTTTTCGATATGCAGAATCGGCTTGTCGCCGTTAACGATTTCCACCCCGTCAAGATACTGCTGCCACAGGCGGATATGCGTGGTTTTGCCTGTGCCGCTCGGCGCGGTAAACAGGTATCCCTTTCCCTGATGCGTAATCACAGCACCGTGAAAAATCATGCGCTGATAAAGCGGCAGTTTTTTCGCAATCTCACGGTAGACGCAGATGCACTCCGCATAGCCACGGGCAGGATTGAATTCGGACACCTCAATTTCCCTGTCGATATTCTCCTCGCTGACCGTAACGGAAAAATCCGGCGCAGCGTCCGTTAAATAGTCGCGGCAAAGCTGTGCAGTATACGGGTAATGGCAATTCGCTTCAATATTCAGTTTTGCAAAGGAAACCCGAAAAGTATACATAACCTTATCCTGTAGCGCTTACAGCTTTTTATCTTTTTTCAAATTATCATAGTGCTGCTGCATATCATATATCGCGCGCACCGGCTCGTTATTCGCCTCTTGCGCAGGTTTTCAAATTCATACAAATACTTTAAATCTCTCATTTTGTTCTCCGTTCAGTAAACAGTTATAAAATGATTATAATTAACCATATTTATTATATCAAAAAGAAACGGTGGTGACAAGCACCAATCCGGTTACAATATCATGTCATAAATATAACTGCTCAGGCAATACTAAAGACGAGGTGTATACAATGATTATTAACGGAAAAACAATCTTTTTTGATGTGCCGCCTGTGATTACCGGCAGCGCAGGCGTCGTCGGCAAAAAGGAGGGCGAAGGACCGCTTCGCAGTGATTTTGACGCCATTTTTGACGACACAACGATGGGGCAGGATTCCTTTGAACTGGCGGAATCCGCAATGCTGCACGCCGCCATCGTTCGCGCGCTCAGCAATGCGGGCAAAAGTCCGAGCGACGTTGATTTTGCCATGACGGGCGACCTGCTGGATCAATGCGTCGGCTCGTGCTTTGCGCTCAAGGATTTACAGATGCCGTTCATCGGTATGTACGGCGCTTGCTCCACGATGGCGCTGACGCTCGCCACCTCCGCTATGCTGGTGGACGGCGGCGCCAACTGCTGCGTGGCAGGCGCATCCAGCCACTTTTGCTCGAGTGAAAGGCAGTTCCGCTTTCCGCTGGAATACGGCGGTCAGCGCCCTCCGACTGCACAGTGGACCGTCACCGGCGCCGGCAGCACCGTCGTAGAACACCAATCTGCCGGCAATGCAGCAGACGGCATCCATGTCACCGCCATCCACATCGGCACCATCACCGACCTCGGTATCAAGGATGCCAACAACATGGGCGCCGCCATGGCACCTGCGTATGTTAGTATGGACTCATAAGGCAATACGACAAAAAACCGCACCAACACTAAAGAAAGGAGGATTTTCGCCTTATAAGAAACCATTAAAACTAACCCAGTCAGGAGGTCAAAATGATTATACATAACAATGTGAATTTTAGGGCTATCGACCTTGATAATCCCGAGGAGGAATTAGAACAGCCGAAAATCGGTATGTGGGGGAGGAGACATTCCTATTACCTGTATGTGAACGAGCCGGAGGTCTATGAGGATATGATGTGCGACCGTACAATGTATCCTTACCTTGAAATGATTGAGGCAAAGGCGGAGCTGCGTTACCAAGAGCTGTTCAAAGAGAATAAGAAACGCCTGAAGGTAACGCCAAGGCTGAAAACCAAGGACATCAAAAAATGGAGAACGCTTTGCAATCAGGCGGATGACGAAGCCGTTGCAACGATAACAAAGGAGTTGTTAAACACAAGAAATTCATTATTATTGGAGGACAAAAAATATGCACCAAAACGCTGGCTTGAGGAATACGAGGAAAGACAAGAGCTCATTCGATTATACAGAAGTAAACGGAATTCTAATTCCAAATCTGGTGTCAACCGAAACGCAGTATGAAATCGGCACATATGGATTACGACATTTGGATTATCTAAAGAAGCACCGCAAGGTGTTATACCACTCGCTGCTAACGAACTGCAAACTCAATACTCATCTGCACGAGGTGGACATCAGAGCAACAGAAATGTATGACCGCATTGTGAAGCAACTAAAAGAGCAGCAGGGCGTAACGGAACAACTCAAAGCAAACGATATGCTCGCTTGGACGCAGGCGATGAATAACATCGCCAACCAAGCACGAGAAATCGTCAACGATGAAGTGATTTATACGATTTAACGGGGGAATAATGGACATTTTTGAAGAAATCTGGCACGGCAACCTCTCGCCGCATGAGTTCAATCATATAGAGAGCAACCCATACTATAAGGACGCTATCCGATTAGTGAACAGCAACCTTGAGCGGTTAACCAAGGACTTCACCCTTGAACAGAAGGACTTATTAGAACGATACACCACTAGCGCAGACGAGCTATCCACCCAAACCGAACTTGACGCCTTTAAATCCGGCTTCAAACTCGCCACACAACTCCTCATAGCATCAGTTTCATAAAACAAGCAACCGATAAGTCAATCTTATCGGTTGCTAAAATTATATATTAAGTAATTCTTTTTGTAATGCAGAAACTACATCCACTAATTCATCATACTCTTCAATACTATCAAGCATAGTGATAGCGGCATACGAGTTAAAATTTTTAGGAATTAATTTTCGATACTTGTCAGATTTGAATCGAGTATCACAATTATTGTTTTTTATGCTATCTACATATGCTTTTATTATTCTAGGGTTGCGAGCGATAGTTCTTTCAAATACAGATTTTACAGGGTCAATGAATTCCCACGCAATCATTAATCGTTCCAAATCACCATCTAACGCATAGGCAAAATACCAGAAAAAACGAAAACTTGTTCTGTCAATTTTTGATATATTTCCATAATTGAAATAATACCGTTTTATTCTGGAGTTATAGTATTTATCTTCATCATCGTCAAAAAGGAGCTTCATTATCATATCTCTAAAATAAGCCAGATTAAGATATGTCCAAACTTCTTCTTTAAATGCTATATTGAAGGGGAGCATATATCCGTTAATATCTTTGAATTCTTTAAAAATGAGATAGCAAAGTTGAGCCTTTTTCTCATACTGTTGAAGATTAGAATCAACTATTTCTTGATACCGTTCAATATCCAAGTCAACTGTGAGCTGATTGTTGTTATATGTAATATAATCAGAGATTTCATCCAACTCATCTTTTGTTACTGTAATACTTTGATATTGCTCGTAATCGGATATGCAGCGGTCTAATAACTCGCCGGTTTTATCACTTTTGATTTCCTTTAACTCAATCAGCATTTGTTTTCCTTTCTGCGATATCAATGACAACTTGTTCAATAAGGTTATTCATTATCCTTTGAGAAACAGCAAATATTTCATCATTGTCAATATCAGTAACGCCACTCCTCATATTCTCAATAAACTCATCAAGAGTTCTCTCATCAAATTCTTCCGATTGTTCCAGCAACTTGTACCATATATGTCCGCTATACTTTTCAGTTCCTTCTTTTATTAACTGCATAAAAGTGTAGACAATGGCATTACAAACCAAGATGTTATTTGTGAGATTTTTAGCGTTTTCATCAGAAATAATCGCTGTGTACGATTTGTTAAAACTTGGACCCGCAAAAATACGAATATAATTATTATCTTCACAGTTGAATGAGATACCGTTACCGTCAGCGTCATCCTTTGTAAAAATCTTAATAAACTCGGTGTTCTTAAGTGAGTAATTTAGCCGTATTTCATTAGATACCGCCAATCTAATATTTGGAATAATTTTAAAACTATAATTTTCACCAAAATAATCTTCAAATTCATTGTTCCAACTCATATCAAATGAAGAAATAGAAACAATGTTTGCCGTAATACGAATTGTATCAATGTTCATTAGTTTTTGTGTTGAACACTTTATTGAATAGGTATTCTGAATACTATTGAAACTGACCGTTTCGGAATACGAATCAGAAGCGATTTTGAATATTAGATTGGCTTTATTCTGAACAACTATATCAGTAAGATAATCACTATTAAGTTTTAATTCTATCGACAGTATTAATTGTCCATGGTCGAAACGATGCTCTTTTTCATCTATTGAAAAAGAATACCGTTTTTTATATCCTGATTCCATAGCATCAAGAACGGGATATGGGTAATTGGGCATTATTGTAACTCCTTAATGGTTTCAAAAACATTAATATCTAATTTATATAGCGCTGTTGTCTTTAGTGAAATTTCGATATCAACTATGCTGTCTTTGTTAAACACTAAATTACTAACGCCAGAATTTGTATAGTGTTTAAGATTGCCATCGACTTTAACAGTTTTTATTAATTCGGTTATGCTTTCATCTTGCTTATTTTCATAGTCAATCGCACTAATTTGAAAACCACCGTTTAGGATATCTCTATTAGTAGCAAATCTTATATGGTAGCTGTCATTGCTAATAATTGATTTGGGAGATATGCTAAAAGACTCTACTACTTTTTTTCTAGTTCTTATTTTAGGTGGCTTTGGCTTAGGCAGTTCCGGAGGTACTGGTCCTGGTGGAACAGGCGGAGGAGGAACTGGCGGTTTTGGTGGCTTTGGCGGCTTCGGTTTTACAATTTTTTTCTTTTTTATTTTCTGTTTGGCTTCTTTTTTAGTTATGTTTTCTGTCATTCCTGGCATAGCGAGCATATTGTCAAGACCTTCAATCTTTTGTTCATTTCCAACTATAATCTTGCTTAATTCTTTTATTCTGTTTTCAACAGCCTTTCGTAACCGTTTAAAAATATCAATATTTTCTGGACTGCAGTATACATCTATTGTGCAAAAATTATCGTGCGCCGCATTTTCTAATTCGCTAAGTTTATCGTTCAAATCTTTTCCGTCAATGCAAACTACTGCCGAAAATGGAAGTTCGGTAGAAATGTGATAATCACAAATTTTCATTCCATGGCTTCTAACCATTGAGTAATATTTTTTGTTTTTATCATTTTCTAGGATAAAATAGAGCTTAGCTTTTCCGATTTCATTACCACTGTTGTCTTTAACATTTATGATTTCAGGTTCGCTATTGAGTGAAGAGATGTAATTTAACAGATTTCCAACGATTAAAGTATCCGTTTCTCTATGTACGCTTTTGTTTCCGTCATAATACTGTCCGAGTATATCATCGAAATTGTCTTGCTTAATTAATATATTGCTTCTATTTGTAAATCCTTTTATTTCAACCATCAACTTATTTTGTTTAATAGCGATAAAGAAATTCTCTAATACTGCCTTAATGATGGTTTCGACAACACTTTCCTCGTTATTGTAAATATCAACACCTATAATAATAACATCGGTACCAAGAGAATCAGTTCTTTTAAAGAAATTATGAATTTTGTTATCGGTTTCTCCATTTATGGGGCTTACCTTATTCCTCGCATCAACAGTGCTATTCTCTACTCCGTACCAACCAATATGAGAACGTCTAACATCATCTTCATCAAAAAAATCGACAAGGATACTTTTCCCTTCTACTAATGAATCTGACGAATTCCTTGTGGCGTAAAAAACAGTGTTTATTGAACTGATGATGAATGGTACTTTTTTGCCAACACCATAACTTCCAGCGGAGCCGGGTCTAGGCTTACAAGATTTTCCGGTATCATATACCAAAGCTCCCCAGGCTTCATCCCTTCCACTTTTTACTCCAATTGTGTTACTGTCAGAAATCTTTAAACAGTAAATATGTTTTTTATTTAATAAGTCAACACCCGCCTCATATGCTTTTATTGTTTGCTGATTGGTAATGTTATTTATACATAACTTCATTATTTCCGCAATGCGTGATGCTCCCGGAATATCGCCAATAGTTAAGTTTTTATTTAACTCAAATGTTACTTTAACAGGAATATCGTCGCCTAAATGATCGTCTTTTGCATCGAGAGAGTTTTGTATTATTTCGCGAGCAAAAGAGGTCCATTTATCGATACCGAATTTTGAATCGACAAATTCGTCAATGAGCTGGTCGTTGACGTTGTGGTTTTCGCTAAAATACCAATTATAATTCATAATGCTTTCCTTTATAATTTGAATTTTTTGGATTTTTCAGTTCCGTTGTAATTTTTCTCTAAGTCTGAAACAGCGGCCTTTAAAGTCTTTATAATCTTGTCCAAGTCGTCTTTATTAAAGTCATAGTTGCTGGAGTTAGATAGGTTGCCAAGCAGCTCAATGCCTTTTAGAACGCTATTAACTCTGTTTTCAGCCAATCTTACAAATTTTTCTCTTTTAGTTTCATCGCTCATAATTATCGCTCCTTTGCCTTTTTTGTTTGGTACAGTCGAATTATATCACAAATATATTGTGAATGTCAAGTATATTCTGGAAATATTTGTAAAATATTGGCGAAATATTTGAAAGTGTGAATAGAAATATTTAAATTTTTTTTATGAAATATTGCTAGTAAATTATTTATATAATAATTTTCCTTAAATTAATTGACTTTTTGGTCAACTTCATGTAAACTGTACAAAACAGATACATATAAACTGTACAAATATATTTTGAAGAGTGAACGAATATGGCATTTTACACTATTGCTGAAGCAGCAATTATTTCACAAAAGAGTCAAAAAACAATCAGAAGGCATATTGCCGCTGGAGAAATTGAAGCAACAAAAATACAAAACAAATATCGAATAAACCAGGCTGCTTTTGATTTATGGAATGGTTCTACAGAATATACAAAAATAGTTTCCATTTTCGACTCAATTGTTCCCGATAAGAGTTCTGAGAACAAAAGTGACGAAATAGATATTTCAAAAGAATGGGATAAGGATGGTTGGCAAAACGTGAATTATCGCAATGGTTACAACTTTATCGATTTGTTCTCGGGAGCTGGCGGATTAAGTTGTGGACTAACGATGGCTGGTTTTAATCCTGTTTCATATGTTGAAATTATGCCAGATGCAGTGGAAACATATAAATATAATTTTAATAAACAAAAAAAACTTGTGAGCGAAATAGACAGCCAAGATATTTGCGATGAGAAAGTAAGAAACAATTTAATCAATAGTCTAAATAATACACACATTCATTTAGTTGCCGGAGGATTTCCATGCCAAGGTTTTAGTATGGCAGGTAACAGAGTAGTGACTGATGAACGAAACAGTTTGTACTTAAGAATGCTTGATGTAGTTAAAAGGTTAAAGCCAGAATTTGTAGTAATGGAAAATGTATTAGGACTCCGATCAATGCTTGGGGGAAAAGTAGAAGCGAAAATAATACAGGATTATAAGGATATAGGTTATAATGTAAGTATTGCTGTTTTAAATAGTGCAGATTACAAAGTTGCACAATTACGAAAAAGAGTTATTTTTATAGGAAACAGAATTGGAGCAAAGAATTACTATCCACAACCATTACTTGACGAGGATCATTATATAACGCAGGGAGAGTGTATCGAAAAGTATATGGATATGCCAGAGAATAAATCAATCAATCACATATTCACAAAACACACAGACAAAATTATAAAAAAGATACAAGAATTGCCTGAGGGGTGTAGTTTATATGAAAACTATTCTGACTCATGGAAAAAGTCGCATTGGGATAAACCATCGTGTACAATAAAAGAAAACCATGGTGGCGTAAATCTTCATCCAAAAAAACCACGAGCACTTACTCCAAGAGAACTCGCCGCACTTCAATCATTTCCGGATGATTTTATTTTTAGCGGCAGCAAAAAATCCCAACTAGTTCAAATAGGCAATGCTGTTCCTCCACTTTTAGGGAAGGCGATTGGTATAGCTGTGATGAAAAGTTTAGATATTGCGAATAACACACAAAGAGGCAAATGATATGTTTAAGACTTATGATTTATTTAACTATAGAGACATTAACGATTTAATTCCTGAAATTATATATTTATATTTGTTCAAAGGCGAGAGTTTGAAAGCGATTGAAAACAAATTGTTTAATACTCAAGATTATAAAGGATGGTTAAGCAAATCCATTCTTAATTATCACGGCATTGATACAGAAAAAGATAACAGAGGATTGTACAACAATAAATCTGTACAGGAAGTTGTTGATGAATTGTATGCAAGCTCAGATATTTCTCATATTCGAGTAGCTAAGTTGTTGAAAGATAAATATCTGTAATTCAGAGCAGGTCTTAGGGTGTCCCTAAAGGAGGAATTTTACTGTTTGTGGCTACAAACAGTCTGCTTGTTAAGACTGACGCAACGAATTTTTGCTTTTTGGCGAAAAATAAAAAATTATGAATTTGAAGGGTAGCTTTTTGTAGAAAGCTGCCCTTCATTTTTCCTTGTTCAACATTTTTTTCGGATGTTTTTGGTAAAATAAATTAGAAAAAAGAATTGACAAAAGAACAAATGTTCTATATAATAGGATTACATTAAGGTAGGTCATCGGGCGAAAGCCTTATGATAAATTTAGTCGGTAAGGTTGTATTTAATGTTCAACCTTAAGTCTTTTAGATACCACTTTTGCACGCTACTTTAGGAGTGAGTACTGAGAGATTGACAGCCGTGGTAACTGTCTCGACTATGCCACACTTACTTCTTTCCGGCGGAAGGAAAAGGTAAACGGTAATTATCACAACAATTGAATATGGTGATTTGTATCCCGAAGTAGAGAAGTCAAACGAGGTTCTTGAATTCCTTGAAGCGGACAAAAGGCGTCAAGCAGCGCAGGACAGAAGCGACCGAAGGCACCTCAGCATAGGTGACTTTGAGCAGGAGGTTCTTGCTGCAAAACAGCCTATTGAACTTCGAGATGAGACCTATTATGAGGTTCTTCATCGGCTGGAATTAGAAAATTTGCGAGGTGCGATTCGGGCACTAACGCCTGATGAGCAGAAGCTGATTTACTATTATTACTACGAGAATATGACGATGGAGCGCATTGGAAAAATACTCGGCATTAGTAAAATGGCAGTCTCAAAAAGGCATACAAAGGTCATCAAAAAGTTAAGGGAGCTTATGAAAATAGGCTCCCTTTTCTTGTGTGATTATTCGGTTATATCTTTGTTTTTGTGTTTCCTTTTTCGGGTATATTTCGTTTTATCCTTGGTCACTCTTGGGTAGAAGGGCTGCCAAGTAGGACGCTCTTTTTGTCTTTTCTTTTCCTTATTTTTTTCTAACATAACGACCTCGCAAAATGCAATCTATTAGAATTGCTTTTCCATTGTTTATCCCATTATAACATAAAGCAATAAATACAACAACTCTTGTGTTTTTGAAAAAATTTTCAAAAAGTGGTTTACAAAATGCTTCTGAGTGTCCTTATTTATAGAGGGGTAAATACGAGCATAGGTTACACTACTTACTTTTGCCTGATGCGTCTGTATTTGCCACTCAAGTTTTTAATTACATAGCTATTGGACCGACTGTTCCGATAGCATTTTTCATACGGAAATCTAGGAAAAAGAGAGGTGAAAAAAGCAATAAAAAACAGTCAAAAATCAAGCGATTTTGAAGGATAACACTTTCCTGCTCTTGTGCAATAAAAATCAATAGACTATCAAATAGCAGGTTCTGTGTGACGGGGACATAGAAAAACGGAAGTTGATTTGATAATTGCCGATTTTACCTGCTTATGAGCAGCAAAAAATTCTAAAAAATCGCCACTTAATTTTTGAAACGAAAAAATCAATGAATTTTTAGAAAAGGAGGTTTTCTGTGAGAAGCGGTTTAACGAAAAAGGAAAAGGTTACTCAGCTTTATACGGATGAGTCTATTGACTATATCAGCGTTGTAACGCATAACGCAAAGCTGAGAAAAGCACTGCTTGATATGGCGAATACGCAGCCTATGCTCTGTAAGGTGATTGACGATTTCGGCAACGGAGGTTATGAATTTGAGGTCAGTAAGGGTGCATTAACCTTCCGAACAATGAAGCCGATTAATGAAACGGAACGAGAACGCAGATCGGCTTATGCAAAGCGAAATCCTCATTTACCGAATTCGGAATATAAATAAATATATATTTATATATCCAAATAACTAACCGAAAGAAGAATAATATTAGTTTAATTAAAGTAGTATCGTATAAGGAGGTCGAAATGACTGAAAAAGCAAACAAGGTGCTAACCCGAACTGAAATGAGGGAGCGTGCGATAGATACAAGCGAGTTTGTGTTTATGGAGGAAGCTGGCTTCTTTTTCGGCGAGTTAGTATTAAAAGCAGAGGCAAGAAGCGGTATGCTGCGGCTGTTCTTTGTTTTAGAGGACGGCAGAAAAATTATCACTCCTGTCTTTTGGTGGCAGCAATATCTTGGCTTTTATGAGATGGATAATAATGTCCGTTTAAGGCTTCAATATGAGCGTAACAGTCAGGGTGGAATTTATCTGAAAAAAGCAGAAATTGCTGAAGCTGAGGAAGGAAAAAGTATTTCTTTCTCGGCTGGTAAACAAGAAAAAAGTAAAAGCTTTTAGGTTGAGAAAATGTAATGTTATTTCTTAGCGAGCAGACCGTTTTGTACCACATTTGCACAAAACGGCAAGACGCTTGTTAGGGATACCCCTAAAACCCAAAAAGAAAAAATTGAAAGGAATTGTAATTATGAAACGCAAAATAAAAAAGAACTTTTGGCTCAGCGCACGAGAGGACGCAGCGCTGAAAAGAAAAGCCAAGAAGTGCGGACTAACGGAAGCGGCTTTAGTGCGTATGCTGATAACGGATTTTGTGCCGAGAGAAGCGCCACCCAAGCTGTTCTATCGTGAACTGAATGAGCTGAACAGGATTGGCGTCCATTTAAGACAACTGGTTGCAGCGGCAAACAGAAACGGTTACACCAATACTGACGAAATTGAAAAGGTAATCGGTGAGCTTCGCTTTTTAAGCCTCAACATCCAGCGGTATTTTACCAAGCCGGAGTATAAGGGAAGGCTTACCGATTTATATGAGGAGGAGCTATATGAGTAATAACATCTATTCACTCGCTTATGGAATAAATATCCCTTTATCGCCCACAATAAGGGTATGGAGGGATTACCATATGTTCAATCAAACGCAGCTTGATGAGTTAAAGCAAGCGGACATCCAGTCGGCTGATAAAAGCACACTGGTTGATATGAAGGAATTGCAGATTCCGATTGACCGGCTTTATACCCATAAGCTGAGCGATTATTTTGACTTTGTCGGAAACCCATATCTATTCCGCGTTGGTGATGTTGGTGTGAAGGTGAACTTCGGCAACGGTAAGCGCTTTTCGGACAGTATAATGGATGTTGTGACAAATCCGGACAGCTACTTGTAAAATTTAGTAATTGCAAAAATGAGGGCAATATGCTATAATCTGTTTGCGGATATTTGTGTATTGCCTTCAAAAATTATGGAGGCTATTTATTATGTCAAAAAATATAAAAACTGAGCAGCCTCTAAGCGTTACTAAAGCTTGGAAGGCTGCTCTTTATATTCGCCTTTCCCGTGAGGACGGCGATAATCGTGAGAGCTATTCAGTTACCTCGCAGAGAGAAATCCTTACGCAGTATGCAAAGCAGCAGGAGGATATTGAGGTACACGACATCTATATTGACGATGGCTTTTCCGGAACGAACTTTGAGCGCCCGGGCTTTCAGCGTATGATGGATGATATCTATGCAGGCAATGTCAACTGCGTAGTAGTAAAGGACTTGTCCCGTTTCGGTAGAAACTATACGGAAACCGGTAAGTATTTAGATGATATTTTCATCCGCTTCAACATTCGCTTTATTGCTCTCAATAACGGGTACGATTCCTTTGCGGGCAATATGAATTCTGCTACGCAGTGCGTGACACTCGGTGTAACTAATGTAATTAACGAGAGCTTGGCAGCAACCACCTCGGTCAATATTAGGGGTACGCTTGACGCATCAAGAAAAAAAGGCGAGTTCATCGGCTCCTTTGCTTGCTATGGTTACAAAAAGGACCCGAACGACAGGCACAGGCTGATTGTTGATGAAGAGCCTGCCGAGGTTGTCAGAATGATATTTAATCTGTTCATTTCAGGCAAAAGCGTTATCGGTATCACTCGTGAATTGAACAAGCTGGGCATTCTGAATCCTACAGATTACAAGCATTCGCAAGGGCTCAATTACCGTGCTAATTCCAATATCGGCGATAAGGGCGTATGGTGTGAGCAGACAGTGCGTCGTATTCTTAAAAACGAGATGTATATCGGAAATATGGTGCAGGGCAAGAACACCAATATGAGCTATAAAATCAAAAAGTGCGTTGCCGTTCCGAAGGATAAATGGATCATCGTTGAGGGTACGCATGAGCCGATTATTGATAAGGCAATTTTTGAAAAAGCACAGGGGCTCTTTAACAGCAATACAAAAATCACGAAGGCGACTAATGCGGTAGATAAGTTTGCAGGCTTGGTAAAGTGCGCTGACTGCCATCGTGCGATGGGCAAAAAAACGAATTGCCACGATTACGGCACCTATGTTTACTATCGCTGTGTAACCGCCACGAAGATATCCAAGGACGCCTGTTCAACACATTCGATACGATATGATAAACTGGAGGAGGCTGTTTATATTACCCTGCGTACGCTGATTGATATGGCGCTGGATATTGAGCAGTTTGTTTATGAGGTGGAGCAGAAAACCGAACGGCAAAAGGAAATCAACCTTTATCAGCGCACAAAAAGTCAGTACACGGCAGAGGTGGAAAAGCTCAAAAGGCACGCTCTGAGTCTCTACCCTGACTGGAAGGACGGCGTGATTTCAAAGGAGGAATACACCAGTTTGAAAGCGGATATTAATGAAAAGATTGAGGCGCTGGAGCAGAAAATTAAGAGCGTTGAGGAAAAAGAGCAGGAGATGCAGGATAAGGATATCCGCAAAAATGAATTTATCAAGCACTTTGTGGAATATGCCGATATCGGTGAGCTGACACGCCCGATGTTGGTTGAGTTAGTGGATTCAATCTATGTTCACCGAGAGGGTAATATTACTATCAATTTCAAATTCCAAGATGCGTTTGAGGAGGCTCTTAAATATCTTGAGGATATGAAGCGCAAGGTCGGCACAGATAATGCACTGATAGCGTAAAAGGTACTCGGCAGGTGTGTGGTACATCTGCCGAGATATTGTTATTATTTCACACTTGACAACAGAAAATGAATTACATATAATAAAAATTAAAGATTAAATAATAGTATTATTGAATTGGAGATATTATGAAACCCTTAACCTTTAAAGGATTTCTAAAAGTATATTTAAGCGAGCTTTCTCTTTGCAGTACATCATCTGTAAGAAAGCTTGAAAAAGAGGTCGACAGCAATTTGCGACTGCTGGAACCTCTGGTTCTCTATGCAAAATTGACACTTACAAAGGTACAGCTTTTAAAGTTCAAAAATAAAAGAGTTATGGGAGCATTAAAGGATTTGCAGCAATACAGTGATTTGGAGCAAGCACTAAAAAACAAAAAACTTCCTGAAGCTTATCAGAAGGTGTATAACTCTTATCTTGTAAAAACTAATAGGGTTAAGAATGAGGAACACACCAAATCCTTGATGTTACCAAGGATTAAAGAAATGCAGCAGCAAAAGCATATTACGAATTATCGCATTTATACGGATTTACACCTCAATCCCGGCAATGTAAACGATTTTCTCACTAATGGCAATGTATCAAAGCTGTCGCTAAAGACTGCTGAAAAAATTTTTGATTATGTTTCATAACGAGGAACGGAGTGAAAGGCAAAACTGCTTTTCACTCCGTTTGTTAATCTGTTTGCACTAATACTTCCCACTCGCCGTTTCGTTTGCCGTTTTTTCGTTTAATCAGTCCTTTTTGCTGCATTTCAACGGTGCGAGTTTTTACCGTTCTTTCGGATTTTCCAATTCTTTCGGCAAGTTCTTTTTGTGTAATTCTTGGATTATCAATCAAAAGTTTTATAATTGCCATTTCTTCCAAAGTGCAATTATTGCACTTTGAATTTACTTCGTTTGCACTTTGACTAAAATCAATATGCAAATACCTGTTTTTCAGCTCGATGCTTCTGTCAAGCAGAAGATTTTCAAAAAACAACTCAAGATATTTTGTCGTTGCTGTAATCCCGTTTTTCAAATTATTATAATTCGTGCTTATAAGGGTATTCCTGAAATACCACGAATTATCGGCAATGTCTTTTGGAGTAATCCCTTGTTTTCACGCAAAGGATTTATGGTTTATTATTATTATACTTATGATTATTCATCAATCCAAAAATCAGTTTCTGATTTTTCGTATTTTGATAACAAGGTTAGTGCTTTTTGTTCAATGTCGTTTAAAGTATGAGTAAATTTGCTTGGCATAATTGATTTGATATCTTCTAATTCGCACCCATAATCAATTAACGCAATGATATTACTATCACAGCGTTTACTTTGCATAATGCTTCTTGTATGAGGAGAAAACAAAAACTTTTCAGCTTCTTCAAGGGTAATAGCCTTATTTTTTATCGAATTAATAATTCCTATAATAGATATCAATATTATTTTTTCATCTGTGGCATTTATATTTCCTTTAGACCAAACCATACTGTTTACACCATCGTTTTTAACCTTTACATAAACTACGTTTTCCAATTTGTTTTGTAAATAGTGAAATAAGAATTTGTTTTGACAGGGATTATCTCTATTGTTATAGACTTTTTTCCAATCGTCCGATTTATTCGGGCGCACCTCGTTTGTGTTTAGAATATTATACTAATATTTTACCATATTTGCAGTACATATGCAATTTATATTTGTTATTTGCAATGAAGTACAAAGTGCAGTAAAGTTTGCTTATTATCCCTTAAAATACAAAGAATAATAAGGGAATATTCCCTTAATCGCTTTAACTTTCCCTTAAAATGTGGTATATTTTAAGGGAAAGATTGATTAGAGGTACAAAAACAACTCATAAATAAGGAGCGATAGAATAATGATTTTATACATCAACAGTTGTGTTCGTGAGGAGTCACGCACGGATAAAATTGCAAGGGCGTTGCTGGAGAAGCTCGGCGGCGAATATACCGAGGTGTATCTGCCTGAGGAGAATTTAGTGCCGATGTCTCGTGAACGTCTTGAAAAGCGCACAAGGCTGATTGCGCAGGGCGATTATTCAGATGAGATGTTCCGCTATGCAAAGCAGCTTGCGGCGGCGGACAAGATTGTCATATCCGCACCGTACTGGGATTTGTCCTTCCCTGCGCTTTTGAAGCTGTATATCGAAAATATCTATGTAACGGGTATCGTGTCCGAATATGGCGCAGACGGCAGACCGCACGGACTTTGCAAGGCAAAAGAGCTGATTTATGTGACCACCGCAGGCGGTCCGTATGTACCCGATTACAGCTTTGGTTATATCAAGGACCTTGCAGAGAATTATCTCGGTATCGAAAAAGCAACGCTCATCAAAGCCGAAATGCTCGATGTTGACGGCTTCAACGCAGACGAAATTGTTGAAAAAACCATAGCAGAATTATAACAATAAAAGCGCTCCCTTTGGAATGTTCCAACGGGAGCGTTTTTTATAACTCGTATGCCGTGCTTTTTATAAGTCAATGTATTCCTCAAATGAAGTAACTCCGTTGAGCATAGCGCCCTCGATAACGGTTGCGTTCGGAACCTCTGTTTGTAAATTCTTTGCAGTTTTACCGAAGTCGCTGCCGCCGGAGGTGGCGAAAAGCACAATTTTCTTTCCACTGAAATCGTAAGCTGAAAGAAAGCTTTTGATAATCAGCGGTGCGGTGTAGTACCAAATCGGGAAGGTCAAAAAGATGGTGTCATAGTCCGCTACATTTGCGTTGGTATCTGCAAGCGCAGGCTTTGTCTTTTTGATCCATTCTTTGTTGCAGCGTGCAAGCGGATTTGTCCACTTGATGTCTGCGGCTGAATACGGCGTTTCGGGCTTGATTTCGTATATATCCGAACCTGTTGCCGCTGCTAATTCTTTTGCTTTTTCTGCGGTTACGCCGCTTGCAGAAAAGTATGCTACTAATTTTTTGCTCATAAGTATCCTCCTAAAATATTTATATAAATTTAACCGTTTCTTTGAGCGGCTTGCGCTTGTTGTGAAGATGTGCGGGGTGACTGTTTTCGGCAGGATAGCCGAGCGCTAACATCATCACGGGAATGTGATTTTCGGGCAGCGCAAAGGCGTCAATCACATCTTGCGCGTCAAACCCTCTGATCCACAGCGTGTGAACGCCAAGCTCCTCGGCTTCGTACATCATATTTGTCGCAACAATGCTGCAATCCTGCTCGCCGCAGTTGTAATTTTCAAAATATCTGTCACGGGGATTTTTCCACACCTCGCCCCTGTCATAACAAACAAGCAGCGCAATGGGGCATCCGCACAAGGACGCCTTTGTGCCGATTGCCTTTTTCATTGCCTCCTCGCTTTGAAGAACATAAACGCGCTGCGGCTGATAATTGCACCCTGTCGGCGCAATCCTTCCCGCTTCTAAAATTAAATCTAATTTTTTCTTTTCAATCGGCTTTGAGTCAAAATATCGTTCCGAATATCTTTCCTTCGCCAAATCCAAAAATGTCATATTCCCACCTCGTTGAATCAGAATTTATAAACATCATAACATTTTATTTTTCCGAGCATTTGATTTATCTTTTAATGTGACATAATCATTTTCTTGAACTCTCTATACATACGAGTTTTTGGTTTATTGTTGGGATATTCATCTAGATTACAAAAAATTTCGTAGCTAATTAAATTCCCATTTTTGTCTTCCAAATATAATTGATATTTGCCTTTTACAAACCAATCTTCTTTTACTTTCCAAGTGTATTCTGAATTATAGTTTATTGCACACTTTCCCCAATAAATTCCAAGCATTTTTCCAAATTCATCTCTACTTATATTTATTTGTGCAAATTCATTTTTTTCATAAAAATCAAAATACAGTTTTTCTATTGCTTTTATACTATTTAAAGAATAGTCAAGAATCAAATTATACTTTTGACAAATATCTCTTATTTTATTATCCAAAAAGTTTATATATAGAAAATAATAATTTTCAGCATCTTCTAAACTGCTAAATGATTTTTTACTCATTCCGGATTTAATAAGCCGTTCGACCCCTTTTGTCATTATAAGTCTCCTATCATAGTAATTAGTAATAAGAATATTCCTAAATCCCGTTTTGTTGTTCTCATTATACCATACTGACCGTAAAAAGTACAGCCGTATGATTTCACTCATACGGCTGTGTTTTAGGTTATGTGGGAATAAATTTCCTTTGAGTCCTTGCCTAATAGATATCGTTAAATCAGAATTCGTTTTCTTTTGTCAGCACTTTTTTATGCCAACCGCGTTTTTTGCATTCGGGACATTTCATTTTTCTTGTTCTGCCCATATGCGGCGCCCAAAAAACACTTTGATAAGTCGGAATATATTTGTGGTGGCAATGAGGGCATTCATAATATCCTGCTACCTGCTCAATCTTTATCGAGTTACCTATGCCGACTGCAAAGATGATACTTCCTGCAACGGTAAGCAGTATCCTAATCCACGTTGCCATCTCAATAAATGATGCAACAAATATCAGTATAAAAAACGTGATGGAAGCAGTGTAGCCGATAACCATTTCAAGGTGCAGTAATTGCTTATCCTTTTCTTCCTTCTGCTTTGCCATAGCAAGCAGGTTTTCTTCTGCCTGTTTATCATATCTGTCAGCCATAATTCTTTCGCCCGACAGGAGTTCATTCACATTGATTTTTAAAAGTTCACACAGTTCCAGCATAATGGATGAATCGGGCATGGACTTTCCCGTCTCCCATTTTGATACGGCACGGTCGCTGATGCCAAGCTTTTCAGCAAGAGTCGCCTGTGTCATACCTTGTTCTTTTCTGCAACTTGCAATGAATTTTCCGATTTTGATTTGATCCATATCGGGCACCTCCTTTCTTGACTCAAGAATACACGAAATCCATATAAATTCACACGAACCGGAGGTTGATTTTTGTCATTTCTACTGTTGGTTGAGTCCCGCAAATCAAAATTTATCAATTTTTCTTTCAGCTTCATTATAGCATTATTCTTATAGCAACACAACATTATATGTATCGTTTTACAAATTAAAGGATTATAACGAAAAAAAGCTCCCTTTGGACTTAACCAAAGAGAGGATGTTACTTTATTAACCCACTTATAATTCTGTCTGCATCTGTTCTTCAAGCGCTTTTCTCCTTCTGCGTTCGTGCGCCAATTCTTCTTTTATTTCATCAACTCGCCTGTAAATATCGGCAACAGCCTCCTGTTCGTTCTCGGGGGCAAAATGCTCGGTCTGATTACGCTTTGCAATATCCTTTCTGAACAGAAATTTAAAAATTGTTCTAACTGCAGGCTGAATAAAAAACAGTTGCGTAAAAAATGCAAACGGAAAATTAAAGCAAATAAGCTTTAACCAATTTGCAAGCAGCGTAAGCAAATTAAAGCCGGCATAGTATGGATAATAAAGGAAGGCGGCAATAAAGCTCATTGCCGGACACATTAAGCCGACGGTAGCGCAGATAATGGCTGTTTCAAACAGCATAGGGTGATTCTTTTCGGGATTAAACACCTTTATAGCCAGCTTAAAAGAAAGCGGACTTCCCATAACATTTTCAAGCGTGTACGCAAGAATAAATTCAATTAGTACACACGCCCATATGGGCAAAAAGGTTCCGCACATATAAACTCCGCCCTGCTTGTTAATGGCGGCAATAACACTTGATTCGTTGTTAATTTGCATTAATGTGTTTCCATTCACAACATAAAGGCTGTAAAACACGTAAGCGTGTACGGTGATTACAACGGTGATGAAGGCAAACACCATTCTTTGAAATTGGTTTCTTGGCATAAGGCTCTCTCCTTTTTTGCATAAAAATAAGCAGCTCCGGGCGTTGTGATTAATACGCATTGCAATGTACCGTAATCAGATTTACACACCCTGTGCTACTTGTGTCGTTATGCTATTAATTTTTTATGATTATACCATATTGAATTTTTTAAAGTCAAGATTTTTTTGATGTGAAACAAGCGCTTCTTTTACCTTTCTTATTATGCTTTTAATATAATATTCAGCAGAATTGTAGCGAAAAAACGCTCCCTTGCAAACGCAACTCCTTTTTCGTTATCATTTGACATTTGTTATCATATATGATAACATAAGGTGAATAATATGAAGGAGGTGAGGGATTTGACGGATGACAACATTGTTAAAATGCGGCAGAGTATTATATCAAAGCTGACGCAGGCGCGGCTTGAAAAAGGAATATCACAGGCACAACTTGCGGAGATGATCGGAACGCAGCGTTCCAACATTTGCAGAATTGAAAGCGGAGCGCAAAATCTCTCGCTGGATATGTTAATTAAGATTTCTCAGGCGCTTGACAAGGATGTCAATATTATTTTAGACGAAAGGAGTGATATCATGGGCAACAATTATATTTTAAAACTTTATGACGAGCCGCTGATAGAGTTTGCGCTTGAAACCAAGCCACTTGAAGGCTTGAAGGCTCATATAATAAGCATTAATGATAGCAAAAAAGTTCTGTTCCCCATAGACCTGAAGCTTACCGATGAAGGCATAGTCAAGTGGATGGAGCACAGAGTTATTCCTAAAAATCGCCAGTTTGTTGATGAGATTCTCAAATCCTTCGGACTTAGCGTCAATAACACCAAGGGAATCATTGATGTTTGTATGGGCTTATCGCTCAACGATAGCTACTGGGTAGTAAAGAGCGATTTTGACGGTAAATATGCCGATTACAATCTTTATGAAAACCGATTTTCAGAAGCGCTTTCGCTTGTTGCTTATACGGGCGTTGGTACGGGTAACGAGGCGTTTTCGACTTCGCCCGAATTCACCACAAACGGTATGCTCCGCAAGGCGTGGCGCTTTGTTGAGGATGACGGTATCTACCTTTACAAGGGCGGAACAGAGGGCGCTGTTAATGCCGGCAACGAGCCGTACAGCGAATACTATGCTTCTCAGATTGCGGAAGTGATGGGGCTGAATGCTGTCCACTATGACCTTGAAAACTGGAAAGGTATTCTTGCCTCAAAATGCAAAATCTTTACCGATATTGATACGGCGTTTGTGCCTATTGGCAGACTGATGAAAGAGGGCACCCTCAAAGCTGCACTTGATATCTACGATGAATACGGAAAAGAGTTCCGTGAGCAGGTGAATAGTATGCTTGTTTTTGATGCATTGATTTTCAATGAGGACAGACATTTCGGCAATTTCGGTCTGCTGCGTGATAATCATAGCGGCAAAGTCATTTCGCCCGCGCCGATTTTTGACAACGGTTTATCCCTTTTCAATTTCGGTATGCCTGACGATTTCAAAAATCTTGCCGAATACGCAAAAACCAGAACTACGCCGTACAGAATTTCGTTTGAGGATGTATGCAGAGAGGTTATGGGAACAAAGCAGCGCAATCAGTTAAGAAAGATCGTAGATTTCAAATTCACGAGGCACCCGTCAATCAATCTTCCCGAAGAGCGTTTAACTGCGATTGAAAACTATATTAACGTCCGAGCACGCGAATTACTGTCATTACCCAAATTAAGATAATTAAAAACAACTATAAGCGAGTTAGAGGCATTTAATTGACACTCTAACTCGTATTTTTTTGTTCTCTCACATAATTCGACAAATTGTGATAGACTATATATTATACTATTATGTTGAAGGAGGTGAGAATATGAATTACAAAAGGATGCTTCAGACGGTGGCGAAGGAATATAACACTACACCCGAGGAGGTTGAGAAGGAAATCAAGGAAGCAATCAAGGCGGCTGGGATGGATATGTCGCCGCAGCTATTTATTGCTCTTTGTGCAGCAAAAGTCAGAAAAGACTATATATCGTAATAAGTATATTATATAGTCTATTCACTCTTAACAAAATTGGTATCATAATTTTGTTAGGAGTGATTATTTTGAATATTGCAGAGGCAACGAAACAAAGAATAGCAGAGCTGTGTTACGAAAGAAAGATAACTTACTGCAAGCTTGCTACGATTTCAGGCATACCCTACACCACGATTAAATCAATCATTTACAACCAAAGCAAAAATCCGGGCATCACAACGATTAAGAAAATCTGTGACGGACTTGAAATATCAATTATCGATTTCTTTGATACGGATACCTTCAGAAATTTAGAACAGGAAATAAAGTGAG
>CALGGQ010000275.1 GCA_937915775.1 uncultured Clostridia bacterium
CCGAGCCTCATTGTGCCGCCCTTTTCCGAAACTGTACGGAATTACTCCTTGACTGTGCCGTCGGGATTGAAGAGAGGCAGTGGCGCGAGGAAGATGATATCGTCTCTGTCAGCCGCGTCACCCTCTGCGAGCGGTGCGCAGGCAGCCACGACCTCGCCGCCAAATTTCTCAACAATCTTAGCTGTCGCTTTCAGGCTTTCGCCGGTAGAAATAACGTCGTCAACAATCAGCACGCGCTTACCGGTGAGCAAATCGCCGTCCTCATGGCCGAGGTAAAGGGTCTGTACCTTCAGCGTTGTAATCGAGGTAACCTCAATTCTTTCGGGACGGTCCATATAAACCTTCACGCCCTTACGCGCTACGATATACTTTTTGCCGCTCTGCTTACTCATTTCATAGGCAAGCGGAATGGACTTGGCTTCCGGCGTAACGATATAATCGAATGCGGGCGCCTTTTTCAGCAGTTCTCTGGCACAGGCTTCCGTCAGTTCAACATCGCCGAACAGAATAAACGCTGCGATATCCAGCGTATCGGATACGGGAAACTTCTGCAGCTGTCTGGTCAGGCCTGCAATATGAAGCTCATAATACTCTTTGCTCATTACTTTAATAACCCCTCTTCCATTTTAATACCGCCGAGAAGATGAAAATGCAGGTGCTTCACCGTCTGCCCTGCGTCATCTCCGCAGTTGTTGATAATTCTGTAGGAATCAATGCCCTGAGATTTGGCAATCTCCGGCAGTTTTTCAAAGATATGGCTGACATAGGCGCTGTTTTCGGCAGTGATGTCATTGGCACAGGCAATATGCTCCTTCGGCACTGCCAGTACATGAACAGGCGCCTGCGGATTCAAATCCTTGAACGCCAGCATCATCTCGTCCTCATAGACTTTGTTTGAAGGAATATTGCCCTTGATGATTTCACAAAATACGCACATATTAGCCCAGCATCCTTTCTACGATAGAAACGGTTGCGGCAATCGCCTCATCCAGCTTCGTTACATCCTTTGCGCCCGCCATCGCGGAATCGGGACGTCCGCCGCCGCCACCGCCGGCAAGCTTGGCAACCTCGCGGACCACATCGCCCGCCTTCACGCCCTTCGCAACGGCATTCTTGCCGCAGATTGCTACAATTGTCGCCTTGGCGCCGTTGGCACCGGCAATCACGGCAACTGCATTATCATTTTGCGCTTTCAGTTCATCGCCCATGGAGCGCAGCGCGTCCGGAGCGGCACCGTCAAGTCTTGCTGTGAGCACCTCCAGCCCGTCAACAACGACAGGTGCGGAGAACAGGTCTGCACTCTTCAGCTTCGTAATTTCGGCTTCCAGAGCAGCAATCTTCTTGCTGTTTTCCCTGCTCTCACTCAGCAGTGCATCCACCTTGTTTTCAATCTCGCCCTCGGCGCCCTTGAGCTTGCCGGCAAGCGTTTTAATCAGTTCGGTATGATGGGTAAACAGCTGATAAGCGTTTGTACCCGTTACGGCGGTAATTCTTCTGACGCCGCTTGCTACCGACGCCTCACTGATAATCTTGAACAGACCGAGCTCGCCGGAATTCTTGACATGCGTACCACCGCAGAATTCCACGGAATCGCCGGCAGTAACAACTCTGACAACGTCGCCGTACTTTTCGCCGAACAGCATCATCGCGCCGAGTTGCTTGGCTTCCTCAATCGGCATCTCCTGCATCGTTACGGGAATGGCAGAAAGAATGACGTTATTGACATCTTGTTCAATCCGCTTCAGTTCGTCCTCGGTAAGGGCGTTATAGCCTTTATTGAATTTTGGGTATGA
>CALGGQ010000276.1 GCA_937915775.1 uncultured Clostridia bacterium
GATGTTATAATAATAGGTGCAGGTCCTGCGGGCATTTCCGCATCACTCTATGCGAAGCGCGCCAACAAGAGCGTGCTGGTGCTGTACTACGGCGAAAGCCAGCTGGAAAAGGCGCATTTAATTGATAATTATTACGGCTTTCCCGGCGGTATCAGCGGTGCTCAGCTATATGCAAACGGCATTGAGCAGGCGAAGGCGCTCGGCGTTGAGGTCATCAGCGAGGAGGCGGTGCATATTGAAATGACTGCCGACAGAAGCTATGAGGTCACCACCACCGAGGGCAAATACATCGGACGGGCGCTGATTCTCTCCACCGGCAATAAGAAAATTAAGCCTAACATCAAGGGCGTTAATGAATTTGAAGGGAAGGGCATCAGCTACTGCGCTATCTGCGACGGTTTCTTTTACCGCAAAAAGCGTGTTGCCGTTCTGGGTAACGGCGATTATGCGCTCAGCGAAGCAGGCGACCTGGAAAACATCGTTGCCGAGCTGACAATTTTAACGGACGGCAAGGAAGCGCCCGAGGGCTGCCGCTATCCCGTGAATACGAAGAAAATTCGGGAAATCACGGGCGAGGCAAAGGTTGGCGCCGTTGTCTTTGAGGACGGCAGCGAGCTGGAGCTGGACGGTCTGTTCATTGCGCAGGGCGTTGCCGGCGGTGCGGATTTTGCCAAGAAAATCGGCGTGCAGCTGGAGGGCGACAGCATCAAGGCTGACGCGCAGATGGCGACCAATGTACCCGGCGTGTTTGCCTGCGGCAATATCACGGGCGGTCTGCTTCAGGTCTGCAAGGCGGCTTATGAGGGCGCTGAGGCAGGACTTTCTGCAGTAAAATATATAAAGGAGTTCAAGTAATATGGCTGTTTTAGAAGTAAATGATGCGAATTTTGATGAGCTTGTTAAGAGCAACGACACCGTGCTGGTGGATTTTTATGCCGTATGGTGCGGTCCGTGCAAGATGATGTCCCCCGTGATTGATGAAATCGCAGAGGAAAATCCGTCCGTTACCGTTGCGAAGTGCGATGTAGACGAGGCGGAGGAGCTGGCAGGCCGTTTCGGCATTATGTCCATCCCGACCATTATGGTCTTTAAGGGCGGCGAAGCCGCAAAGACCTTCGTCGGCGTAACGGCGAAGGACGCGATTCTTGACGCATTAAAGTAATGACAGCAGGCGGCAGCATTCTGCCGCCTTGTTCTTTTAGGAGACAGGGGATGAAAAGATTTATCACCATTTTGCTGGCAGTGATACTGCTGCTGCCCTCCTCGGTACAGAGCTTTGCGGCGCCGCAGGAGCGTGAGGACAAGACAAATTATGCGTATGTCTTTGTGCATGGGCTGTCCGGCTGGGGCAGCTATGACAAGCAAAATAAGTTTTTGAAGTACTGGGGTATGTTCGGCGGCGATCTGATGAAATACCTCAAGGAACAGGGCTTTGACTGTTACAGCGCTTCCGTCGCGCCGCACGGCTCCGCGTGGGACAGAGCGTGCGAGCTCTATGCCCAGCTGACGGGAACGGTGACAGATTACGGCAAGGAGCATTCCGAGCGCTGCCGCCACGAGCGCTACGGCACCGATTTCAGCGATAAGCCGCTGCTTGCTCAGTGGGACAGCGAGCACAAAATCAACCTGCTCGGGCATTCCTTCGGCGGAGCGACCGTGCGGATGCTGTCTGAGCTGATGGCAAACGGCAGTGCCGCAGAGCAGGCGGCAACCGACGCCGACGAGCTGTCGCCGCTCTTCACCGGCGGCAAGGGCGACTGGGTTTATTCCGTGACGGCGCTGGCAGCTCCGATGAACGGCACGACGGCGTATGATGTGGACAATACGGCAGAGGTCGGCAGCGGCTTTAAAAAATGGATGCTGAATGCGCTCACCAAAATGATGGGCGCCGCCAACAAAGAAGAGAGCGACGGCAGGGTTGATTACGATAATGCGAATTACGATATGCTGATTGACAACGCCGCCGCGATGAACGAGCAGCTGCATACGCTGGAAAACGTTTACTATTTTTCCGTGCCGTGCAATTCGAGCGTCAAAAAGGACGACGGCACCTATTCGCCGGATGAAAGCAAAACCGAGCTGCTGTTCCTCAAAGCCGGCACACTGATGGGCGCCTTTACGGAGACCACGCCCGGCGGCTATACGGTGGACGAAACGTGGCTGATGAACGACGGTCTGGTGAATACCGTTTCCGCTACCGCGCCGTTCAATGCACCGCAGCAGGCGTACGACGCGCAGCAGGTACATAAGGGTATCTGGAACGTGATGCCCGTTTATGACGGCGACCATATGTCGCTGCAGGGCGGTCTGTTCAAGAAAAACGACGTCAGGGATTTCTACACGGAACTGCTGACGATGATTAATTCACTGGAGGAATAACAAATGGCAAGTAAAAGTGAAATGGACAAATTAATCGCCTCTCAGCAGACGGAGCTGGACGCTGTGCTGCTTTATCAGGCGCTGGCTGAGCTGGCAAAATCAGAGGAGGAAAAGCAGACCTTCCTGGCAATGGCAGCCGATGAGGGACGGCACGCCGCGATTTTAAGAGGCATTACCGGCGCGCAGCTGACGCCGAAAAACACGCTCGCCAAGCTTTCGGCGACCATGTTCAGGTTCGGCGGCAGAAAGGTGCTGTTGCACTTTATGGCACAGTTTGAAATCAACTCCTTTTTCAGTTATCAGAAGTATTTTGACCGCTATCCCGAAATCGCTTCCATCGCCTCTGACGAAATCCGCCACGGTCACCTGCTGACAGCGATGATGGCATAAGGTGGCGACAAATCAGAATTTGCAAAGCAAATTCAGTGGTCAGTGTCCAGTGGACAGTGGTCAGTTATAGGTCGCTTCGCTCCGATTATAATCGGGTGCGGGTGTCCCGCCCAACAACTGGTCACTAGCCACTGGTCACTGGTCACTATCTCGACAAATCCCGATTGATGAATACGATTAAGAAAGCGGCTGAGGTCAACTCAGCCGCTTTTTTGACGGATTCAGTTTTCACGCGCCTCAAACCATGATTCGATAACGGCTTTTCGGTTATCAAAAAACGCTTTGTAGCTGTTCATGAGCTCGTTATACTCATTTTCTTTGTTGTTATCCTTTCCGTAAAAACGCTTCCAAGATTCGGATAAAATGGGAAGCATTTCCGCTTGGTAGCTGTCAATATACTCGTCCATTTCCGTCGCATCAAAGCACTGATCCGCTATCTTCAAAATGCGTGCTTCAAATGCTTTTTGGAATTCCTCATTCTCCCAGAGCGAGGCGAACAGCTCGTCGTTTTCTATCACGAATGCCAGCGTGTTATGGTCAATGAGGTCGGCGCTCATCGAGGTGCTGTTACTGTCAAACAGAATCCAGCGCCATTTTCCGTCGGCATACGGCGCGTCCTGCTTCTCCACGCTCCTCCAGAGTGCAAAATTAGCAGTCGGCCAGTCATTTTGTCTGGCAATATAGATTTGCGTGGCATAATAATCGAGAAAGCTGTCGATATCAATATATTCACACGCCTTGGCATAATTGGCACTATCTCTCATATCATTATCGGTGATGAAGCTTCTCATCTGCTGATAGTGATTTAAGCTGGAAGAAGTGCCGCATTCCAGACCGCCGTTCTTAATAATGGCAATATTTTCTTTATCAACATGATGTTTGTACTCGATAAAGTACTCGTCAAACTTGCTTGCCAGGCGGTAAAAGCCCCAGTATTCTCCGTCAACAAACAAAACATAGGGCTCAAAATCCATAACGGTAAAAGCAAGACCGCCTACTCTGTCGCGCATCATGATATCGTTGAACTGCGTTATTGTCTGATTGCCGCCGGACGCCAGCGTCATAATATGAGGAAAGAACGCTTTATCTTCTGTAAAAAATTCGTAGGCAAAGGTTTCGGAGCCGTCATATTGCTCCCTTGCATACAGATTAAAGCTTCTCGGCAGCATGGCGCGGCTGATACCGCCCTGAATGCGGATACCGCCGTCTTTGGTTAACAGCAGCTTTCCGTTGGCATTAAAAAACTCAAAATGTGCCTGCCGCTCCCATTCCTTACCCTTGTTGCTGTAATTTGCGTTCCACATTCTCCAGTGGCTGGTGAGCTTTGCATTCTTTAAGAAATGATCAAAGGTTGTGCCTGTCACATAAATACCCGTTTTTTCATCAAAAAAGTTAGCAGGGTCTGACACAACCGAAATGATATTGCAGTTATGATATTGCCCGGGCGAAATGCCGACGAAATAGGAGGCGGTGGTTACCGCGCTTTTGTTTCCGCTTGCATCCACCGCAACGGCCCTTACCACATTACATTTGTCAATCAGATAATCGGGCGCCGCATACTGCGGATCCTTATCAATCGTTTGCCGCTGTTCAATTAAATCCGTGTAAAAGCCGGTTGAAACATCGGTGCGCATGGAATAGTTGTTTTCGTGCGCCGTTGCATTTTCGAGGTATACCGGCTCCGTGTACTCCGTGGCATTTTCATCGGGGTCCGAACCGTCTAAAGTGTAGTATACCTTCGTTCCCTGCTTAACGGATATTCTCAGGTAAAACGGTTTGGTATAAAAACCGCTTTTTTTGGAGAACTCCGGCGCGCTGACGGTAATGCCGGCGCCGTTTTCAGAGGAAGCCCGACGGCTGTTTACTCCGTCAATAACAAAGAACAGCACCGAAAACACCAGCAGACTTACCATCAGCAGCGCAGCGTAGCCGGCTTTTCTTTTCTTGTTTTTGTTCATAGATATTCCTTAAAACGTCGTTTCTCCGTCATGGCTGATTAACGAGCATTTGGCAATCCCGCTGAGGGAGGATACCGCGTTCAGTAATTCATCGGGCGTTTTGGTTCTTACCTCCACAATCATATCAAACCGCCCGTTGTTAATCGTCTGCGATTTGATTTGAAACGCCTTGGTGTTGGCTTTTATTGTATTAATGACAGCTTCTTTGATTTCTTTGTCATCGGAATTGATGATGAGCAGCAGCGGCGCCTTGGAGACGGGAAGCCATTCCAGCACGAGAATGCCAACAGTCAACACAAGGGAGGATAAGATAGCGATACCGAAGAGGCCTGCGCCGCAGATAATGCCGATGGAAATCGCCCAGAACAGGAACACCAAATCCATCGGGTCTTTAATCGCTGTTCGGAATCTGACAATGGACAGCGCACCGACCATACCGAGCGAAATGACAATGCTGGACTGAATCGTCATAATGATGGCGGCAACGATAACGGTGATTGCCGCAAGAGAGATATTAAAGTTTTTGTTGTAGAAGGTTTTCTGGGTGATAAAACGGTAGACGAAGAAGATGTATGCCGCCAGAATGCTGGTAATCAGCAAAATTGCCGCAATATGCTTTAAGGAAAAATCACCGGTATTAACGGCTTCCAGAAACGAATCCTTAAAAATATCTTTAAATGTCATAATGTGATACCTCCGAATTTTCTGCACAAATAGTATTTTGAAAAGGTGGTTTGCTGCAGGTGATTTAACTGCAGGGTTTGATAGATATAATCGGGCAGGAATTCGTCAAACTTCACTTCCAGCAACTGAATTCCCGTCGGCATAATCAGCCTGCCGTTGATTTGGCTGTCAAAAAAGCGTTGAACCTCCGAGGTTGCTCTGATATCTAAATCCAGCGTTGCCCTCACGTTTCCGGCTTCATAAACAAACGGCATTCTGTCGTATTCCACAATCACCTTTGGCTTTAAATTCCTTGTTTCCTGATGAAGATAGAACTTTTTCAGCAGCGGGTGCATACCGTCCTCCCACACAATGCCGTCGCCGTTCATCATTCTTTCAGCCTGTTCTTTTGTCAGGGAGCAGGCTGTTTTCAGGGTTTTCCCTCTGTCCTTTCGTTTCAGCTCCAGCTTGATAACGTCGCTGGAAGCGTTATAGATTCTGATGCGGAATTTTTCTCGCGGGTCCGTTCCGTTTTCTTTATCGTAAAAGCCGCTGTCCTCATAATCGTCAAAATACAGACTTCGGATTTGATATTGACCGCTGCCGTCGGTATGCCCGTCGCGGTCCATGATATACGGCAGTCGCGCTTTTAAGGCTTCAAGCTGGTACGGATGAAGGGTATATTTGTACTCATGGCGGTACGGCTCGCCGCTTTGTATTTGCGTCAAAAAGGAGAGAATTCGATTGTTATGATATTCCAAAAGCATTGACCTCCTTTTTGAAATAAATAAATAATTAAAATCATTCTATCACGTTTCCGCCACGCCGTCAAGAATAACCAATTGTTCCATATTTTGTTTGGTATGAATTTACTGTAGGTGTGCAAAATATAACAGTAACATAAAAATGTTCGGGCGGTCACCTCCGCCCGCAAAAGGGAGAATGAAGATGAAAGCAACAGGCATTGTCAGAAGAATTGACGATTTAGGCAGGGTGGTGATTCCAAAGGAAATCCGCCGCTCCTTCCGCATCAAGGAGGGCGACCCGCTGGAGATTTATACCGATTCCGAGGGGGAGGTTATTTTTAAAAAATATTCGCCGATCGGCGAGCTGTCCAATTTTGCACGGCAGTACGCCGAAGTGCTTAATAAGGACGCAGGGCTGCCGATTGCGATTATGGATAACGACCATGTAATCGCCGCCTCCGGCGTCAGCAAGCGCGAGGTGCTGGAGCGCCGCGTCACGCGCAGCATTGAGGAGCTGATGGAAAACCGCCAGATTCATATCAAAACGGATACCGTACCCGGTATCAGCGCGATTGAGGGCTACGACCGCAAGGCGGAGGTTGTCTACCCGATTATGTACGGCGGCGACGTCAGCGGCGCGGTGGCGCTGCTGGAAAACGAAAGCGGCGAGCCGCCGAAGGAGACGGATATCAAGCTCGTGCAGGTAGCGGCGTCCTTCCTCGGCAAACAGATGGAATGATTGTGCAACTTGTACAAAATTTTTACAATATTTTTGTGCAATGTGATTTGTTGGTAGAAAGTGCAAAAAAACACTTGCAATTTGAAAATTTGTGGCTATAATAAGGCTCAACACGAGGGACAACGGCTGATAACCGACTGAGCCACCCTCGATTACATACCCTGCAAAACGCAGGCAAACTTGCTTTAGATTTTTTATTTACATAAATTTTACTCCTGCTAAAGAGGACGGTGCCTTCGGGCTCGTCCTCTTTAACATTGTTCTAAAAAAACAGGATGCCGCCGGGCATCCTGTTTTTGCTTATTTCTTCGTCGTGACGGTTTTTGTTTTACTCCAGGAGGAATAATACTTCGTCTTACCAACGGTTTTATAGCTCCTAATGCGAACATAATATTTTTTCTTTGCTTTGAGCTTGGAAACGGTTGTAGCAGCGGTTTTGCTTGTCTTAATAGTAATTGTTTTCGTTGTCTTTTTGGTAAACTTGCTGCTCGTGCTGTACTGTATTTGATAACCCGTTGTCTGCGCCGTCTGTTTCTTCCATTTTACGGTAAAACCTTTTTTCTTTGCCGTTACTTTTGTAATGGCGGTGCTTTTCGGATTAATCTTGAAGGTCAGCTGCTTGGTACCGCTGTAATTTCCTTTGAACTTAACAGTAACCTTATAGGTGCCGACTGCTTTTCTGCCTTTTGCATAGGTCACTTTGTAATACTTAGCAGGAATGACTTTGCCGTCGGCATCCTTCACCGTAACAGTCGGTTTTTTTACTTTTCCGTCATAAGTATATGTTTTCTTCGACAACTTTATGGTCTTCGGATAAGCTATTGTTTGGGTGCTTTTCACCTTACCGCAGGAGCACTTTGATGTGATAAGACCGTCGCTCTGCAGGGTAGCTTTTTGAACAGTGGTCTGATACGAATGCTCGGCACCGTGATTAAAATAAATGTGAGTGTTATAAGCAAAGGAGAGCACATAATTGCCCTGTGAGGAAATATGAACGGCACTCCATTCAGATTTACTGCCAGCATAATAGACCGTTCCTTCCATGTAATTGAATGCACGCTCTCCGACGTCTTTCAGCGTTTTAGGAAAAATCAGCGTATCAATACGGAGCTTCTCCAGACCCACTCCGTTAAAAGCATAGTTGTCAATTGTTTCGACTGCTGTGCCGAAATCCGCAGTTTTTAGGTTTGTGGCTGCACCGAATGCCATTTTTCCTACTGTTTTAACACCCTTGCCCAATTGTAACGTCTGAATGCTTTTACAGTTGAAAAATCGATAATCAGGAATAGCGGTAACACTGTCGGGAATGACAAGATCAGTTACCAGTTGACCCTGAAGGTATAAATTGCTTGTATAGTTAAGCGGATTGGAAACATTTCCTTCGACAGTCATATTGCAAAACTGCTCCAGACTGCTGATATACAGATCAGTAAGCTGATCACATCCGCTAAAAGCACTGTCGCCAATGAACTCCAATGCGTTGCCGATATGCAAGGTTTTTAAGGCGCTACATCCGTTGAACGCATATTTATCCACAGTAACAAGACCGTCTCCGAGTGTGGCGCTGTTTAACCCTGTGCAATCCGCAAATGCATTACTGCCGAGCTGTGTCACCGTATCGGGAAGCGTAATGCTTTTCAATGCCGTACAACCCTTGAAGGCATATTCCCCGATGGTTGTAAGACCGTCCGGAAAAGCGATACTGTTTAATGCCGTACAATCAGCAAATGCAGCATAATCAATGCTTGTCACGGTGCTCGGAATGATAATGGAAGACAGGCTGCTGCAACCGTTAAACATCCATTGGGTTATGCTTTTCAGCTGTTTGGGCAAAACGACATTCTTTAAGCCCGAACAGGCATTGAAAATGCCGACGCCGACTTCCGTAACAGTATCGGGTATCGTGAAGGATTGCAGTGCGGTGCATAACCAGAAAGCGCTATCACATATCTTGGTAACCGTATCGGGAAGGACAACCTCGGTTAAGTTCTCACAACCATAAAACATACAGTCGCCGATATCGGTGACACCGTTTTTGATGATAATTTTTTTGACGGACGGTCCTATCAGCGAGTTGCCGTTCAGCGGGCTGCCGCCACGCGCTTCCTCAAGCGTATTGTAATAATGATACATTTCTCCGCTGCCGCTGATAGTGAGGATACCGGTTGCACTGTCAAACGAGTAGGTGACATTCTCTCCGCACTGACCTGTCTCGACTTCGGCAAAAGCCTTCAAGGAAAAACCCGTAGCCATGCTCAAAAGCAGAGAAAGCGACAGGAACAGACTTAATATTTTTTTCATATTATCATATACCTTTCCGTTTTTCTTTATTGTATCAACTATTGCTGTTTTTTGCAAGTTGGTATTGCATATTCTGCTGTTATCGGCTATAATACCTCCTGTCAGTTCGCAACATCCTGACCAGACGCATATGCCATATGCGCCTTCTAAAAACAAAACTAAGGAGAAAATTGAACATGAAAAACAGTAAGGTAAACAAAATTGCCACCGCTGCGATTATCGCAGCTATGTACACCGCGCTGACCTATGCGCAGAATTTCCTCGTTCCCGGCTCCGCCTCTGCGGCGATTCAGTTCCGCGTCAGCGAGGCGCTGAATATCCTGGCGCTTTTTACACCGGCTGCGATTCCCGGGCTAACCGTCGGCTGCGTGCTCTCGAACCTTTACGGGCTCGGCAGCGGATTGCCGCTGGATATGATTTTCGGCTCGCTTGCCACGCTCGGCGCCACGCTTTGTATCTATTGGCTGCGCAACGTAAAAATCAAGTCGTATCCGCTGCCGGCTATGCTGATGCCGGCGCTGTGGAACGGTGTGATTGTCGGCTGGGAAATTGAATTTTTCTTCGAGCATCCGGACGGCTTTCAACCGCTGAGTTTCCTTGCCATCGGCGGCAGTGTTGCCCTCGGCGAGCTCGGCGTGATGCTGGTGCTCGGCACGGCGCTGTACTATATCATTGTTAAGAGAAACCTTGATAAAAAACTGTTTTAATCCAAAGCGGCTCGTTGGGCTAACCTACTTTGCGTAGGGTGCCCCCCTTGGAGCCGCTTTTTGGTTAGCAGTTAGCAGAATTATTAACATTCTATTTATTGTATCTTTTGTGGCAAAATGTTATATTACTAATAACAATGAAACGAAACGGTGATGAAAATGGTTTGTAAAAACTGCGGTGCAGCGCTGGAAAATAACGAGACGCACTGTCCGAGATGCGGCGCGCCTGCCGAACAGGAGGAGGGCTACGTTCTGCTGACCTCGTACGACAGAACAGAGGAGCCCTATGAGCCGCAGGAAGCGGCAATCATTGAGGAAAAACAGCCGTCAAGGCTGCTGGCGGCACTCAAGCTGCTGCTGGTGGCGGTGCTGGTAGCTGCTGTATCCGGCGGCGCGGCATATGGCTATATGACGTGGGTGAAGCCGAAACTGCAGACAAAGCCGGAGATTAGCTTTACAACCGGCAGCGGCGTGATAAACGGCGATACGCCGGTCATCTATGCGGCGATTGACGGGGCGACTTCCATCGAATTTATCCACGGTGTTTCGGTCTATGACTGCGATATCACGGTGGCGGAAAACGCCGGCGCTGAGCCGATTTCCACCGAGTATGAATACACTAAAAACATCAATTCCACCTTCCGCTGTGTCTTTTTTGATATGAGCGATATCAAGCTGAAAAAGAAGCAGAATTACACCTATTCCTTTAAGATGGATGTCAGCTTTGAGGGAAGCAGCACGGTTTACAGTTATACCGAGGTGATACCCTTTGTGGGCAAAATCACAGAGGACGCGGCGGATACCGTCTTTGACCACAGCCTGCAGCAGAACCCCGCGCTTAACGAGGAGGCGCAGACGACGGCGACCACGACGGCGGCGCCCGAAGCAACGAGCGAAAGCGCCGGTGATTTCAGCTTTATCTATAACGGCTACTGGTTCACCGCACCGCAGACAGACGGCGAGGTGCGCACGATATATTCCATCCAGTTCAAGCAGGATTTAACCTATACCGAAACAAAGTTTGAAAAGGACGGCGATGCAGCGTGGCGTATCACCACCGACGGCGGCATCTTTTCGCTGCGCGACGGTTACGTTGTGCTCAGCAGCGGCGCTGATTCCGAGGAGGTGCTCTACAAAGCCGACCTTGCGGCAGGTACGCTGACAGAGGAAACAAACGGCACGGCGGGCGACGCGCTGACGAACCGCCGCTACAACAGCACCAAAAACGCAGAAGATTTCTTCGGAATATAGACAAATTAGAATTTGCAAAGCAAATTCAGTGATCAGTGTCCAGTGGTCAGTGGTCAGTTATAGGTCGCTTCGCTCCGATTATAATCGGGTGCGGGTGTCCCGCCCAACAACTGGTCACTAGCCACTGGTCACTGGTCACTATCTCGACAAATTCCAATTTTAGAAACAGAAAGAGCTATCTCACATAAACGGTGAGATAGCTCTTTTTCCTGTATTTCGGTTAGTTCGGCATGACGTTGAACGCGTTGGTGATTTTTTCCAGCAGCCCTTCGTAATCGCTTTCCGGCTTCTGAATTTCCTTCACAACCAAACCGGCGTAGGACGCTGCCAGGCAGGAGACCAGAAAGGTATGGTCCTTGTTCAGCGGTGTTTTGCTGCTCTGCGTTTTTTGAATATAAGCGTCGATAAAGGTATAAAAGCTGTTATAAAGGAGATTAAAAATAAAGACGAAATGCGGCGACTGCGCACCCTTGCGAATCATTAAATCGTATTTGTTCAGCAGCGCGATATATGCCTTTGCCGAATCGGTCCACTTGCCAGCCACCTGGCTGTTGCAAATCGTCTGGGTTTCGTTCTCGAACGCCCAGGTGAGCATCTGCTCAATATCCTCAAAGTGATAATAGAATGTCTGACGGCTGATGCCGCATTGCTCCACCAGGGAGGTTACTGTGATTTTTTCAAATGCCTCTGTTTCAATCAGTTTTAAAAATGCCTCTAACAGGGCATTTTTAGCCTTGCTTGCCATAGGTAATTACCCGCCTTCAAATTGTTTCAACATTTTTGCATTAAAAATATAGCATAATTGCACAGCGATTTCAAGGATTTTCTGAATAGTTTCGCAAACTTTGTCTATTTTACTGAAATATTGCGAAATTTGTCAATAACCGAAATGTGCAAAAATAATCTTTCGGCAGTTAACAAAAAATTTAACATATATATTATTGAAGAAACGATACTTTAGGTGTATAATAGCAGGCGTATCTTGAAGCAATAGGGAGTTTACATATATGTCCAAATCAAAAATCATTGCCGCCGGCACCGTTTTAATCGTGCTGGTGATTGTGGCGGCGTTTTCCGCGATGTCCATCGTGCAGGCAAAAAGCGTTGCCGATGTGGAAAAAATCGCGGTAACGGATACCGGCGCGGCGAGCGTCAAGCTGAAATGGAAAAAGGTATCCGCTGCCGATGGCTACTATATATATCAGAGCCCGGCAGGTGAGCAGAATTACGAAAAGGTAGCCACCGTTGAGGGCGAAAGAACGGTCGAGGGCACCGTTGAAAATTTGGAGCAGGCGACGGAATATGACTTTTACGTCACGGCGTACAAGGATTCCCAGGATAATGTGGAGAGCAAGGAGGTCACCGTCCTGACCGTCTGCACCAAGCCGCTCAAGCAGAAAATTGTGTCGTTTACGTCGGAGGACGCCGGCGTTGCCGAGGTGGAATGGGAGATTAATCCGAAGGCGGAGGGCTATCAGCTCCAGTTCATCAAGGGTGACGGCAGCGATTTTAAGGACGCCGAAACCGTTGATATTGAAGATAAAGCGACGAATACGAAGCGCTTTGAGGCGCTGGAGGAAAAGGCGACTTACGCCGTGCGCGTGCGTTCCTACATTCACTATCAGGATAAGCTGCTGCCCGGCAAATGGAGCAAGGCGCAGAGCGTGACCGTAGCCGAAAAAATGGAGGCTTCTCAGACGGTGGACGCTACCAAACCGATGGTGGCGCTGACGTTTGACGACGGTCCCGGTTATAACCACTCGTCCGATAAAATACTGGATATTCTGGAAAAGTACGGCGCGCGAGCCACTTTCTTTATGGTCGGGCAGAACGCGCAGGACCATCCTGACAATCTGAAACGCAAGGTGGCGCTTGGCTGCGAGCTCGGCAATCACACCTGGGACCATAACCATTACGGCGACAATGTGACCAAGGAGGATATCAGCAAGGCGAGCGACGCGATTAAAGAGGCGTCCGGCGGCTATGCGCCGACCTGCTTCCGCTCCCCCGGCGGTAATACGACAGAGCTTATCCGCGAGGAGTGCAAGGCCGAGGGCATGGCGCTCTATTACTGGTCGCTGGATACGAGAGACTGGAAAACGAGAAATGCCGATTCGATTTACGACGCGGTAATGAATCACATTGAGGACGGCGATATCGTCCTGATGCACGAGATTTACGACTCTACGGCGGAGGCGATTGAGCGCATTGTGCCCGAACTGATTCAGCAGGGCTATCAGCTTGTTACCTGCCAGGAGCTTGTCAGAGCCAAGACGGGTAAAAACCCCGAGGCGGGGCAGCAGTACTTTAATGCTACCACCATTAAAAATGAAACATCGTAAAGGGTGAAACTATGTTTGACGCAGTAAAAGTAAAGGACGAATGCGTGCAGTGGATACGCGATTTCTTTGAGGAAAACGGCAAGGGCTGCAACGCGGTGATCGGTATTTCCGGCGGTAAGGACAGCTCGATTGTCGCCGCGCTGTGCGTGGAAGCGCTCGGCAGGGACAGGGTCATCGGTGTGCTGATGCCAAACGGCGAGCAGGCGGATATTGATATGGCAAAGCTGCTCGTTAACCATCTTGGAATCGAGCATTACATCGTGAATATTAAGGACGCGGTGGACGGCGTGGTGAACGCGCTGCCGTTTGAGCCGTCGGCACAGACGCTGACGAACATTCCGCCGCGCATCCGTATGACAACGCTGTACGCCGTATCGCAGAGCCATAACGGCAGGGTGGCGAACACCTGCAATCTCAGCGAGGACTGGGTGGGTTATTCCACCCGTTACGGCGACCAGGCGGGCGATTTCAGCCCGTGCTCCTTCATCACCGTGCAGGAGATGAAGCAGATAGGCAGGCTGCTCGGTCTGCCCGACGTGCTGGTGGACAAGGTGCCGATAGACGGTCTCAGCGGCAAGTCGGACGAAGAGAACCTCGGGTTCACCTACGCGGAGCTTGACAGGTATATCCGCACGGGAGAGATTGATGACCCGGAGAAGAAGGCGCGGATAGACCGCCTGCACGAGCTGAACAAGTTCAAGCTTGAGCTGATGCCGGCGTTCAGACCTGCTTTATGACGGTTTTCAGCCCGTCTCCAGCCTGTGATTTTTGGTGAAAAATGCCATTGACACTCCGGCAGAAATATGCTAAAATAATATCACTGAATAAAGAAAAAAAGTGTGCGGCGCAAGCGTAAGTCCGGCTTAATGGATATGCTTGCGGCGCACATTTTATTTTTTGGAGGAAGAAATGGAAAAAGACAACAGAATGGCTGTGATGCCGGTCAGAAAGCTGATGCTTTCAATGGGCATCCCGATAATCGTTTCAATGGTGCTGCAGGCGGTATACAACATAGTTGACAGCGCTTTTGTATCGAACATGGCAGTGGGAGGTGAGCAGGCTCTCAACGCGCTGACGCTGGCTTTCCCGATGCAGAACACGCTGATCGCCTTTGCCGCCGGCACGGGCGTCGGAATCAATGCCCTTCTCTCCAAATCCCTGGGGGAAAAGCGGTTTGACCGGGCGGACGAAGCTGCCAACAACGGCCTGTTCCTGGCGTTCCTGACCTACATCCTGTTCCTGCTGGTCGGCCTGTTCGGGGCCGGCCCCTTCATCGGAACCCAGATCAATGATGCCGTCGTGCAGGAGTACGGGACGATCTATCTTCGAATCTGTCTCTGCGCATCGTTCGGCGCGATCTTCCAGGTCACGTTTGAGCGCCTTCTGCAGTCCACGGGGCGGACCATCTACAGCATGGTCTCCCAGGCTACCGGCGCCATCATCAACATCATTTTCGACCCGATCATGATCTTCGGCCTGTTCGGCTTTCCGAAGATGGGCGTTGCGGGCAGGTCGTGGCCGCCTGCATCGCGTGCTTCCTGAACCTGAAAAAGAACGATGACATCCACATTTCGATCAGGCAGATCCTGCGCCCTTCCGGAGAAGTGATCCGAAGAATTTATTTTGTGGCGGTTCCCTCGATCCTGATGATGTCCATCGGCTCGGTCATGACGTACGCGATGAACCAGATCCTGGGCGCGTTTTCCAAAACGGCCACGGCGGTC
>CALGGQ010000277.1 GCA_937915775.1 uncultured Clostridia bacterium
CCAACAATTGCCCGATCTGCTCACGCGTTGCCCAAAAGTCCTCATTGTCAGTAACGTTCCTGTAGCATTGAAGCTCAATGCCGTTAAAGTTGCGTGTTGTTAATAATTCCATGGATAAGTCCCCTTTCGTGTAAATAAAAGTCTCCCCTGATAGAATCGAATGAACTCTAACAAGGGAGGTGATGTGAAAATGGCTGATACAACAAATACACGGTGTCCTTATTGTTCTACCCCTCAAATGGGACAAGCACGTTATATTTATCGTCTCACAGCAGTAGATGGTCAGTTCCTATTCAAGATAGGTTAAAAGCAGTTGAGATATATTGCGCTAACTGCCACCATACTATTTCGATTACTCCGTTAATGTAGCTTTTGTAAGTTTCTTAACGAGTTAGCTAATTCACGAGCGATGTCTCTGATCTGGCTTTGCACTTGAGCATAAGAATATAACGGGGATTGACTAAAGGCGTTCTTGGTGTTTATTGATACATACTTAACCGCTTTCACTGTGTAATTAAGTGAGTCAACTTCATTCGCTGTAATTGCAAAAGGATACCTGTTAATTACCATAGATTGAGTTCGAGTGGAGTTGGTTCTGTATCTCCCAACCATGACAGCGCAAGCAGCCCAGCAGGAACTTTCGTTTGACTGTGCTTCTGCGGTTACAGGTAAATTTTGAGATATTAAGTTGCCGTTTGCTCCAAAGAGCGACGGAACACCGGCAACATTACAAGAGCCCACATACATAACCCTGTCGCTGCCAAAATAATACCACTCATCATTTATCTTTTCCCATTCTGATATAGCAGCGGCACCGCTGGATTTCAAATAATACCATTTGTTATTTAAATGTAGCCACCCAGTTTTCATAGCACCGGAGCTTTTTAGATAGTACCATTTGCTGTTGACATAAATCCATCCTGTCTGCATATACCCTTGGGAATCAAAGTGATACCATTTTTCATTTATTTTTTCCCAATCACTAATGGTATATGATCCGTTTGCGTGATAGTATCGCCATTTACCATTTGATTCTTGCACCCAACCTACCGTAGCGGCTTGCGCTTCTATCTGTTCATGATTAAACAATATATTGATAAAAGCTAGCAATAGCATAACACATGCAAAAAAGGATATTATTACTTGCATTCTTTCTCTTTTTATAATCATATAAGTTTCCTCTCCTTTAATATATTGTTTTTACGCTTATGTTTAGTAACTTACTATCACACCCTTTCTATATCAAAAAAACAATACCACAAGTATTATATTTTGTCAACAATATATTTGCAGAAAAAGTATTTGCATATAAAGGCATTATGTGATATACTATATTTATCGGATGATAAGGTGGCAAGCGATGAATCAAAATATTGATAATTTTAAACGCGGTACGGCAGAGCTGCTGGTTCTGTATCTACTGAGTCAGGAAGATTTATACGGCTATCAGATTACCCAAGCCTTCGCTCAAAAAAGCGAGGGTGTTTACACGATGCTCGAAGGCTCTCTTTATCCGATACTATATCGTCTGACTGACGCCGGCTATATATCCGATTATGTTGTGCCTGCAGGAAAGCGCCGCACGAGGCGGTATTATCATTTGGAGGAAAAAGGGCAGGAATACCTTAAGGAAATTCTTGCCGATTATGATGCAATTACCGATAGCATCAGCAAAATACTTGACAGAAAAGAGGGAAAAAGCGGTGACGGAGCAGCTAAATAAAAAAGCGCTGAAGCAATATATCCGTGAAATCAAAAGGCTCTTGATATGCGACGGAAAAACAAAGCGAAAATTCGTGAAAAGCTTCAAAGCAGATGTGGAAGCCTATATGGAAGAACAGGACGTAACCGACCTTACCTCGCTGTATACTGCCTTTGGCGAACCGATTGATATCGCACGCGGCTTTTTTGAAACAGCGGATATCAAGCAGATAAAGAAAAAAATGAACGTCACAAAAATCGTTTTGTGCGGTGTGGTGGCAGCACTTCTTGTGTGGACAGCAACGATGACTTACCTTATTATTGATAATAATAGACCCGGTAGCGGATATGGTATTACAACTATTGTTAAAGAAGATGGAACAGAGGAGGTAGTTGGCATTGAATACGACTAAAAGAATTAATAGAGCATATGGATTACTGGCTATGATAATGATTGGAGTATTTTTCCTTGCACTGCCCGGTAAAGCCTATGCAGATTTAATCAATACCGATATAGAATACTTTGACGACGGCAGTTATGGTATAACCACCTACGAGAATAATCTTTCTTCAATATTATCAGTAGGCACTGTTTCACAGACTAAAAATTATACATATTACGATTCTAATAATAATAAACAATGGAAAATATCGCTTTCGGGATCCTTCTCATATACCGGAAGCTCCGCCAGTTGTACAAGTGCCAGTGTGTCATATACAATTTATAATAGTAATTGGAAAGTTACTAAAGCGCAGGCATCCAAAAGCGGAAGAACAGCAACAGGAGAATTTACTGTAAAAAAGTATGTTTTAGGTGTGCCGATTAAAACGGTAAATAAAACCTTGACTTTAACCTGCAGCAATTCGGGAAATGTGACATAAGGAAAACGCCTTGCCAATTTGATATTGGCAAGGCGTTTCTTTTACTATTTTCACATACCTTTGTCAAATATAGAAGGACGAGCATCGCTTGTCCTTCTGTTAACTGCTGACTGTTTTCGGGAACTGCGAATTGTACAGCTCAAAGTAGAAGCCTTTTTGCTGCAGCAGCTCGCGGTGGGTACCCTGCTCAATGACGTTGCCGTCCTTCATCACAAGGATGGTATCCGCCTCCCGAATGGTGGCGAGCCGATGGGCGACGATGAAGCTCGTTCTGCCCTTCATCAGCTTGGTGAAGGCGTCCTGTATCTTCAGCTCGGTGCGCGTGTCTATCGACGATGTGGCTTCGTCAAGTATCAGCATCGGCGGCAGGCACAGCATTATGCGTGAGATGCACAGAAGCTGCTTCTGTCCCTGAGAGAGACTGCCGCCGTCCTCGCCGATGACCGTGGCGTAGATGCTGCCGGTCTTGACCTCGCGGTCAAAGCCGAAGGTGACGCCGTTCACGGTGTAGAACTGCTCGGTGGTGAAGTACCAGTCATCGTCTTCGGTGAAGAAGGCGCCGCCGTCAGAAATCACCTCGTCGAAGGCGATGAGGTAGGCGCGAAGCAGGTTCTGATCGGCCTCAGCGGTGATGTCGATGCCGTATTCGGCAGCCGAATCAGCCGGCACGTAGACCACCGCATACCCCGACGGCATGCCGATGGCGGTGAGCCAGCCCGCGCTTGAGCCCACGTAGTAGCGGTACCCCAGGTAGGAGAAGTCGCCGTCGTTGTTGGAAAGTTCGGCGTTTGAGCCCTTCTTGGCCTGGCTCATGGAGCTCATGCCGTAGGCCGCGCCGTCCACGAGAGCCGCGTCCCGGTCCGCCGAAACCGTCACCGTGATGTCGCCCACGGCCGCTGTGGCTTGGGCATCCTCG
>CALGGQ010000278.1 GCA_937915775.1 uncultured Clostridia bacterium
CGTCGGATGAGGCGGAGTCATATCGACTGCCGTCCGACAAAGAGCGCTGTCTGCCGCGCTCCTCACCGCCGCTCTCTGAAAAATACCGTCTGTCTTCGTCTGATCTGCCCGTACCGCTCACTGTTTTCTCCTGTCATACAGACGAAAAATCCTCCCGTCTGCCTGATATCCGGATGCGCTCTCCAAGAGATTTTCATTAACGCCTTATACTACCATTTTTTGCCGATATTTGTATATGTCCGCGCCTGTTTTGAAAGGTTTTATTGACACTCGCTGATTTTGTATTTTTTTCATAGTACTATGATATAATCAGAACCAAATAACACCGCTTGAGACACTGCCGACATTCCCCGATCGATTCGCTGTACAGGGAGGATCATTATGCTCACGCTCAGAGAGAACCTGCTGGAGAGCCTGAAAAAAGACGGGCGCCCCGAATACCTCAACAATTCATTTACCATGTGCCGCGGCATCCCCGGCGACCCCTGCTTCAAACTCATCCGCGGCAACCGCATACGCGGCACGAATTCCTACGATCAGTGGGGCACCTACATCATGTTCCCGGAGGACGAGCCGGCGGCTATTCCTTTTGTGACTCCCGAGAACCAGGTCATTCAGGATCTCGAGAACTGGAAAGATTATGTCAAGGTCCCGGATCTGATCGGCAGGTGCTCTGACGGCTGGGAAGAGGCCATAGCCGCGCGCGACGCCATCGATACAGACAAATACCTGACCATGACCGTCATGGGCACCGGTATCTTCGAGCAGATCCACATGCTGATGACCTTTGAGGACGCGCAGCGGGCGGTGAATTACGGCGTGGTGCACGGCGCGCTCGCCATGACCACCCCGGGCGATACCTCGATGGCATCGCTCAAAGAGGTAGAGGCAAAAGTGAACGGTGCAGGTGCCCGCGTACAGAGATAAGGAGATAAGCATATGGCTAATAAAATTGAAACGCTCGCTAAAATTCAGGAGGTCGGCATTGTTGCCGTTGTCCGCGCTACCTCGGTGGAGCAGGCGGAAAAGATTACGGATGCCTGCATTGCCGGCGGGGTTGCCGCTATCGAGCTGACCTTTACCGTGCCGCATGCAGACAAGCTGATTGAGGCGATGTGCGCCAAATACAATTCCGGTGAAATCATCATCGGCGCAGGTACCGTGATGGACGCCGCCACCGCGAGAATAGCGATTTTAGCGGGCGCGCAGTATATTGTATCCCCGTATTTTGATGAGGAGACCGTCCGCTGCTGTAACCGTTACGGCGTGCCGTCCATGCCGGGCATCTATACCCCTACCGAGGCGGTGCGGGCAATGGAATGCGGCGCCGATGTGCTGAAGGTATTTCCGGGCGATTTAGCCGGTCCGCGCTTCATCAAGGATATTCACGGCCCGATTCCGCATGCGGTGATGATGCCGTCCGGCGGCGTGGATATTGACAATGTGAAGGATTGGATTAAGGCGGGAGCCATCGCCGTCGGAGCCGGCTCGTCGCTGACGGCAGGCGCCAAGACGGGCGATTATGACAAAATTACCGAAACAGGAAAAATCTTCGTACAGCGCATTCAGGAAGCACGCGCAGAAATGGCAAAATAATCTATGAGAGCAAGAGAACATATTATCATCGGCGCGCTGCTGTCAGTCGTCGTCATTATCGTATCGGCTGTTCTGATTCACAAGGTCAGCGGCTTTAACCAGCGCACAGGAACCCCGGTGGCTACCTCCAAGCAGAGCGTCAGCGAAATCGCGACTACCGAGCCGGAATCCACCACGGAGGAGGTCACCAAGCCGCCCTTGACGGACGAGCTTCTGACCCTCGTCAACTATGCGCACCCCGTGCCGGAAAACTGGACGGTGGATTTGGTGGAAATTCAAGACGGCGCCGTCATGGATAAGCGCGCTGCAGACGATTTCAAGGAGATGATGAAAGCGGCGCATGAGGCGGGAGTCTATCCCTATGTCCGCAACGCTTACCGTTCCAAATCGCTGCAGGAAACCGTGTTTGAAAACAAGGTGCAGGAATTTATTGACAGCGGCTATTCCCGCGAGGACGCCGAGGAAAAGGCAAAGGAATGGGTCGCCTATCCCGGCACGAGCGAGCATCAGCTCGGGCTGGCGGCGGATGTGGTGGACGACAGCTATCACGGTCTGACGGAAAAGCAGGAGGAAACCGATACCCAGAAGTGGCTGATGGCAAACGCCCATCTTTACGGCTTTATTCTGCGCTATCCTAATGATAAAAAGGACATCACCCGCACGAACTACGAGCCGTGGCACTACCGCTATGTCGGCAGGGAGAACGCGCAGAAAATCTACGACTCCGGGCTGTGTCTGGAGGAATATCTGGAACAGAATTATGATTTACAGTAACGCGCTGTCCCGCGCCCAAAAGGGCAGGAGCCTTGTGGGCTTTCCGCCGGATTTTTGCGTGGTCGATATCGAAACAACGGGGCTGAATCCGTATACGGACAGTATTATAGAAATCGGCGCGATACGTTACCGCGGCGGCGTGGCAGAGGATACCTTTTCGTCCCTGCTGCAGCCTCCCTACCGCTATTATTACGGCGGTTATGTCAGCCCGTTTATTGAAAATCTGACGGGGATAACAAACGAAATGCTGGAGGCGGCACCGCCGTCCCTCGATGTGCTGGCAGCGTTTTATGACTTCCTCGGCGACGATTTGGTGCTGGGGTATAACGTCAATTTTGATGTGAACTTCCTGTTTGAAAGCTTTGTGCGCTACCTTGGCTTTCCGCTGAAAAATGATTTTATTGATATCCTGCGTATGGCAAAAAAGCTCTACCCCGCAATGCCGCACCACCGCCTCAGCGATATGACGGCACGCTTCGGCTTTGTGAATGAGCACGCGCACCGCGCCCTGTCCGACTGTGAGGTCACGGCGGATTGCTATTTTGAATTTCACCGAGAGGCGCTACGGCAGTACGGCAGCGAGGAGCAGTTTTTGAAAACCTACCAGAAAAAGTATCGGCTGACAGTGTTATAAAATTCAGTGGTCAGTTTCTGCGCTATACTAACCACTAGCCACTGACCACTGTCCACTCGACAAAACAAACAGGGCAGGCTCACGAGAAATCGTGAGCCTGCCCTGTTGTTATTCTTATACGCCGCTGTAGGCGTTGAAGCCGCCGTCAACGGGAATGTTCACGCCGGTGATAAAGCCGCTGTACGCTTCATCCACTAAGAACAGGAGCGCACCGTCCAGCTCCTCCGGCTTGCCGAAGCGCGCCATCGGGGTGGCGGCAAGGATTTTGCCCGTTCTCTCCGTCGGCGAGCCGTCCTCGTTCCAGAGGAGCGCCGCGTTCTGCTTTGTGGAGAAGAAGCCCGGCGCAATCGCGTTTACGCGGATGCCCATCGGCGCAAAGTGCACCGCCATCCACTCCGTAAAGTTCTTCACGGCTGCCTTGGCAGCGGAATAGGCGGGAATGCGGGTGAGCGGACGGAACGCATTCATCGAGGTCACCATCACAATACAGGCGTTCTCCTTTTCCACCATATCGCGCGCAAAGACCTGGGTGGGAATCAGCGTACCGAGGAAGTTCAGATTAAAGACGAAGCTGATGCCGGCGGGGTCGAGGTCAAAGAAGGTTTTGACGTTCTCGTCCTTTTGCAGCAGGTCAATCGCTTCCAGCGTGTCCTTCGTCGTCGTACCCTTCGGGTTGTTGCCGCCCGCGCCGTTTAATAAGATATCGCAGGTGCCGAGCTTTTCGTTCACGATGTCGCGCGCCTTTTGCATCGATTCCGGCTCCAGCACGTTGCAGCCGACGGCAATCGCTTCGCCGCCGTTTGCCGTAATAGCGTCCGCGCACTCCTGCGCTGCCGCTTCATTTAAATCCAGTACGGCTACCTTGCAGCCCTGCGCCGCCAGCGTTTTGGCAAACGCGCCGCACAGCACACCGCCGCCGCCCGTTACCACGGCGACTCTGCCTTTTAAATTCTCGTGTGTCATAGCATTTCTCCTGTTAAAACGGGGCGCTCAAATCCCGCCCTTTTTCTTTATTCTATCACACTTTTCAGGTGTGTTCAATCCGCCGTATCAAAAAATTCCTGTGCAATGCGCACGCTTTCCATCGCGTCTCTGGCGTACCAGTCCGCCTCAATCATCGCGGCATAGCTTTTCGTCAGCACCGCGCCGCCGACGAATACCTTGGCATCCGTATTGTCGTGCAGCAGGCGGATGGTCTTTTCCATATTCGGTACGGTGGTCGTCATCAGGGCAGACAGCCCGACGAGCTTCACGCCGCGCTTTTGTACCTCCTCGAGCACGGTTTCGCAGGGGACGTCCTTGCCGAGGTCAATCACATCGAAGCCGTAATTCTGCAGCAGCACCTTGACGATGTTCTTGCCGATATCGTGGATATCGCCCTCCACGGTGGCGACGATGATTTTGTCGCCCTTCACGGCGGCGGTATCGTGGAGAATCATATGTGCCTTGATGGCGTCAAAGGCTGCCTTCGCCGCGTCGGCACTCATCAGCAGCTGCGGCAGAAAGACCGTGTTCTTTTCAAAACCGTCGCCGACCTTATCGAGCGCAGGAATAATGTGCTCGTTGATGATAGCAAGCGCCTCGGTGCTGTCCAGCAGCTGTGCGGCGCAGCGAGCGCTCTCCTCCTTCATACCCTTGATAATCGCGTCATAAAGGCTGACCTCGGTCGGCGCCACGGTGGTATCAATCGCGGTTGCCGAGCGGATATATTCGGTGCAGCTGTCGTCCAGCCCTGCCAGCGCATTGTGCGCATAGTAGGCATTCATCATCGCCTGCGATTTCGGGTTGATGATGCCGCCGCTTAAGCCTGCCGCGAGCGCTTCTGTATAAAACGCCGTATTAATTGCCTCGCGGTTCGGCAGACCGAAGCTGATGTTGGAAACGCCGAGCACCGTGTTCACGCCGAGCGTGTTCTTGAGATAGTCAACCGCCTTGAGCGTTTCCACCGCGTTTTGCTGGTCGGTGGAAATCGTCATCGTCAGCGCGTCAATCACCAGGTCCTTTTTGTCAATGCCGTAGGTTGCCGCCGTGGCAATCATCTTTTCGGCAATCGCAATTCTGCCTGCGGCAGTTTCCGGGATACCGTTTTCGTCAAGGCACAGGCAGACGGTCACGCCGCCGTATTTTTTCGCCAGCGGAAAGACGGCTGCCATTGATTTTTCCTTGCCGCTTGCGGAGTTAATCAGCGGCTTGCCGTTATAGAGGCGCAGCGCTGCTTCCATCGCTTCGGTGTCTGCCGTGTCCAGCTGCAGCGGCGTCGGCAGCACTGCCTGCAGCTCATAGACGGCGCGGCAGAGCATTGCTTTCTCGTCAATTTCCGGCAGACCGACGTTGACGTCTAAGATATGCGCGCCGCATTCCCGCTGCGCAATACCCTCGCGCAGCACATAATCCATATCGTTTTCGCGCAGCGCCTGCTTGAGCAGCTTTTTGCCCGTCGGGTTAATGCGCTCGCCGATAACGACACTCTTTTTGCCGAGCTCTACGCATTCGCTGTAGCTCGTCACCAGCGTGCGGTGCTTCGCTTCGGGAACACTGTCTGGTATCTCTTTTGTTGTTTCTATCAGCGCCTTGATGTGCGCCGGCGTGGTGCCGCAGCAGCCGCCGAGATAGGAAACGCCCACGCGGGCGATGTCCGCCATCAGGGCGGAGAATTCTTCGGCGTTCACCGTGTAAACGGTTTCGCCGTTGATGACCTCGGGCAGCCCCGCGTTCGGGTTGACCATAATTGGCAGGGAGGTATATGCCCGCAGTTCTCTGACAAGCGGCAGCAGCTGCTTCGGACCGAGCCCGCAGTTAAACCCGATCACGTCCGCGCCGAGCCCCTCGACTAAGGCGCACGCGGTCGCCACATCGGCGCCGGTCAGCAGCCTGCCGTTTTCGTCAAACATCATCGACACAAAAACAGGGAGGTCGCTGTTTTCCTTTGCCGCAAGCATCGCCGCCTTGATTTCGTAGGTGTCGCTCATCGTTTCCAGCAGGATGAGGTCGGCGCCGCTGCCTGCTTTTACCACCTCGGCGTAAGCGGCAACGCAGTCCTCAAACGCGAGGTCGCCGAGCGGCTTGAGCAGCTTGCCCGTGGGTCCCAAATCAAGAGCGACCTTTTTGCCGGTTTGCTTCGCCAGCGCCACGCCTGCCCGCACAATGTCTGCGCAGTTATCGTATTTCAGCGGGTTCGCGCCGAAGGTGTTGGCGGTGATAATATCCGCGCCTGCGGCGGCATACGCCATATGAATTTTCAGCACCCGTTCGGGCTGTGTAAGATTGAGCAGCTCGGGCAGCTCGCCTGCCGCCAGGTTCAGCATAGAGCCCATGCCGCCGTCAAAATACCGTATCATTCCTTGTCCTCAATTCCTATGATGGCTGTCACGCTTTTGGTCGGCACCATTTCGCAGGTGTCCGTCAGCGCCAGCCCGATGCGTTTAGTAATGTCTATCAGCGCAAATAACTGCCGCTGCGCTGTGATGTCCAAATCAAAATAGCCGGGGGAGTACCGCTGCCGCAGGGTGACGCCGTGTGCCGCTTTTATCTGCTCCTCCAGTGCGTCGCAGACCTCCTCAATCAGCGCCGCTGCCGCCGCCTGATATGCCATTGCCGCGGCAATATCCGTTGTGCCGGCACGCTGAATCAGACGGTCAACGCCAAGCCCGAGCGTTGCGCCGAAAACGACTGCCCGCCGGCAGCCCTGCAGCTGCTGTGCGAGCCGCTTGCTCTCAAAAAAGCAGCCGCCGATCATCACGCCGTTTGCGCTGACGGTGCAGTCGAATATCTTATATAGCGTTTTCGGCGTTGCCGCCCGTTCGGTCTGGGCAATTGCCTCATCCACCAGCGCCAGTATCTGCGCGTCCTGCGTTTGGGAGCTGGTGCGCAGGTAGCGTAAAACCTCTTTTTTATCCATTGTAGCTGATAATATCACTGAGCCCGTTCATAATGCTGTTTGCCACGGCGGGCTTGTTCATCGTGTAAATGTGAATGTTGTTAATACCGTTTGCCATCAGGTCAATAATCTGTTCGGTGGCGTAGATGATGCCTGCCTGCTGCATCGACTTTTCGTCATCGCCGAAGCGCTCCATAATCTTATAAAACTTCTTCGGCAGCGTGCAGTTCGAAAGAGCGATGCTGCGCTCAATCTGGCGCACGTTCGTAATCGGCATAATGCCCGCGATAATCGGCACGTCAATGCCTTTTATCCGGCAGACCTCGACGAAATCGAGGAACTTTTCGTTGTCAAAAAACATCTGCGAGGTCAGAAAGTCCAGCCCGCAGTCCACCTTTTCCTTGAGGTATTCGATATCCTCAATGCGGTTTTTGCTTTCGGGGTGCATTTCGGGATAACACGCGCCGCCGAGGCAGAAATCGCCGAGGCTGCGGATTTCATTAATCAGCTGGTAGGCGTATTCGTAGTACTGCTTATCGGGGAATACGAAGCCCTCGGGGATGTCGCCGCGCAGCGCGAGAATGTTTTCAATACCCTGTGCCTGCATATCGCCCACGACGTGACGGATTTTATCCTGCGTGGAGGTCAGGCACGTCAGGTGCGACAGCGGCGTTACGCCGCAGTCCTGAATTTCGGCGGCAATCTCCTGCGTAAAGCCGGCGCCGGTGCCGCTCGCGCCGTAGGTTACGCTCATAAAGGACGGCTGTGTCCGGCACAGCTCGCGCACCACCGCCTTGGTGTTTTCGATCTTATCCCACTGCTTGGGCGGGAACACCTCGAACGAAACGGTTACCTTATTCTCTTTTAATATCTGACTGATTTTCATATGAATCACCTTTTTACGATTATAACGCCCCAAGCCCCGCAATGTCAATAAAAAACGGCAGGACATCGCTGTGTCCTGCCGGATAAAAAACTTATTCTTTATTTTCTTCCTGTTTCTGCGTTTGTTCCTGCGCCTTGATTTTGGCTTCCTCCTCTTCCTCGAGCTGACGGTAAGCCACCTTGCCAACCAGCGTTTTCGGAAGCTCGGTGCGGAATTCAATCTCACGCGGCACGGCGTACTTGGAGATGTTCTTGCGGCAGTGCGCAAGAATCTGCTCCTTGATTTCTTCCGTTGGCTCTACGCCGGGACGCAGCACAACGAACGCCTTGACCTTGTGCATTTTATACGGGTCTGGAACGCCGATGGCGCAGGAGAGCAGCACGTCGGGATGCGCGTCAATCGTGTTTTCCACCTGTGAGGGATAGACGTTGAAGCCGGAGACGATAATCAGGCGCTTCATGCGCTGCTTGTAGTAGATAAAGCCGTCCTCGTCCATCACGCCGAGGTCGCCGGTGTGCAGCCAGACGTTGCCATCCTTGTGTCGGCGCAGGGTGGAAGCAGTCTCCGCCGCGTTATCCAGATAGCCCTTCATCACGGTCGGGCTCATAATGCAGATTTCGCCCTCGGTGCCGTACGGTACCTCCGTGTCATTCTTCGGGTCAACAATCTGATAATAGTTATCCGGCAGCGGAATGCCGATGCTGCCCTCGCGGAAGAAATCGTACGGCGTCAGGCAGGAGGCGGTAACGCATTCCGTTGTGCCGTAGCCCTCGCGAATCTGCACCTTGCAGTTATGCTCTGTCAGGAAAGTATCGACCTTCTTCTTCAGCTCGACGGACAGCGAATCGCCGCCGCAGAATACGCCGCGCAGGAAGGATAAATCCGCACCGTCAAAGCCGTCGGAGCGCAGCAGCGCTTCAAACAGTGTCGGCACGCCGACGATGACGTTGGGCTTATATTTTTTCACGTCGCGCGCATAGGTCTTGATGGTGAACTGCGGAATCAGAATGCAGGTGCCGCCCTGTGACAGCGCGGTATGAATACCGACGCCGAGACCGAAGCCGTGGAACAGCGGCATCACGGAGAACATTCTCAGCCCGTGCATCGTAAAGCCGGCGCCGCCCGCTACCTCGTAGCCGAGCGCGTTCATATTCAGGTTGGTAAGCTCAATGCCCTTGGAGGTGCCGGTGGTACCGCCGCTGAACAGGATCACCGCCGTGTCGTCCTTGGCGGGATAGGTATCGGGTAATTCCTTGACCGCTTTGCCGCCGGCAAGAAAGTCGTTCCAGCTGATGACGTTTTCGTTGTCCTTCGGCAGCGGAGCGGGCTTGTTCTTCACCGTCAGCGGATAGAGCATACCCAGCGGGAAGGGGAGCTCATCCTGAATGCGCGCCACAATTACTTTGACAGGATAATCGACTTCCTCGAGTGCCTCCAGCACCTTTTCGTAGAACATATCCAGCACAACGACTGCCTTGCTCTTGGAATTGGTGACGTAAAACGTGATTTCACCGGCTGCGGACAGCGGATGAATCATCGCCGGCACGGCGCTGATACGGTTGAGCGCATAAAAAGCGTCGATACCCTGTGGGGCGTTCGGCATACAAATCGTTACCTTGTCGCCCGCCTCAATGCCGATGGCCTTGAACGCTCTGGCAACGCGGTCAATCTTCTTAAAGAATTCCTTGTAGAGCGTCTTTTTGCCCTGAAATTCATATGCCGCATTCTTTTCGGCGTTGTCGTTCAGGTGTGTTTCATACGCATAGCGGATAGCCTCGTACATCGAGCCTTCCGGGTAGTTGATTGTCACGGGATTTTCGCCGTAAAACTTTAACCAGGGTGCGTTAGGTGTGCTCATCATATTCCCCTCTAATCTTACAATATTGGTGAACTGTAAATTTTCATCGCTACAATTATAGCAGACCGGTTTTTCAATTACAAATTAATAGATGATTGTTTATTTTTATTTTATATTTTCTCAGTGTTGAAAAAAACTTGATAATATGATAATATATACAAAGCATATTTTCGAGGTATGACTATGACATATAAAATAAAAAGAGACCCGATAGAAAAGGTCCCGAAGGGGCAACTGATTTTCTGGATTATCGTCAGAGTGATTATGATAGGCTGCGCTGTGTATTCGTTTGTGCACGGCGATTTGGTGATGGGGTTTGAAAGCGTGTTCGTATTCATCTTCTCCCATTTGTGGGATATGTTCCAGGTGCTCGGCAACGGCTCGTTTATCGAGGAGGTGCCGCCCATCAGCCAGACGGCGCTGAATTTTATCATTCTGATGGGCATTCTGTTCGGCTCGTATCTCGGCTGGTTTGATAAATTCAGCTGGTACGACGAGGTGATGCACTGCTTTTCCGGCACGGTGTGCGCGATTTTCGGCTACGATTTTGCAGGCATTATCCAAAGAAAAAAGGGCAAATGCGCGATTACGCTTGCCGCGATGTTCGGGCTGATGTTCGCGGTGACGATTGCGGCGGG
>CALGGQ010000279.1 GCA_937915775.1 uncultured Clostridia bacterium
TCTGGGGTTATGCCGACGGCGGCAAATTTACAAGCGAACTGCCCGCCCACTTGATGAGCCATATGGCAAGGCTTTCCGTTGACCCTAATAACAGAGTGATTATTCACTCTCACCCCACGAACACGCTCGCCATGAATTTCGTTCATGAGCTTGACGAGAAAAAGTTTACGCACACGCTCTGGGAAATGTGCACCGAATGTATCGTTGTCTTTCCTGACGGTGTCGGTATTCTCCCGTGGATGCTCTGCGGCACGAACTCTATCGGCGAAGCAACGGCAGAAAAGATGAAGGAATTTCGTCTTGTTATCTGGGGAATGCACGGCATTTACGGCGCAGGCAAGGACCTTGACGAAACCTTCGGCTTAATTGAAACCGTTGAAAAAGCAGCGCAGATATATATGCTCACCGCACATCTCCCAAGAATTAACACAATCAAAGACGAAGAGATGAAAGAACTTGCCGAATATTTTGGCGTAAATTATCGAAAAGATTTTTTAAATCTTTAACCTTTGTTTAACAAAATATGGTATAATAACCTTAACAAATAAATTTGGAGGTAGTTATTATGGCTAACAGAATTGTATTAAATACCGTGTCCTATCACGGCAAGGGTGCTATCAGTGAGATTGTACCGATTGCACAGGCAAAGGGCTACAAGCACATCTTTGTTTGCTCTGATCCTGACCTTATCAAGTTCGGCGTAACCGCAAAGGTAACTGACCTGCTTGACGAGGCGAAGATTCCTTATACTATTTATTCGGGTATTAAACCAAACCCGACGATTGAGAACGTTAAGGACGGCGTTGAGGCATTCAAGGCTTGCGGCGCAGATTCCATTATCACTATCGGCGGCGGCTCCTCAATGGATACGGCAAAGGCTATCGGTATTATCATTACCAATCCCGAATTTGCCGACGTTCGCTCACTTGAGGGCGTTGCACCTACAAAGAATCACGCCGTTCCGACTATTGCTGTTCCTACTACGGCGGGTACAGCGGCAGAGGTAACGATTAACTATGTTATCACCGATGTTGAAAAGGAAAGAAAATTCGTTTGCGTTGACGAAAACGATATTCCCGAATATGCCATCGTTGACCCCGATATGATGAGCTCAATGCCCAAGGGTTTAACCGCTGCAACAGGTATGGATGCGCTCACGCACGCTATTGAGGGCTACACCACAAAGGCTGCTTGGGAAATGACGGATATGTTCCACCTTGAAGCCATCAAGCTCATTGCAAAGCACCTCCGAGGTGCTGTTGAAAACAAGCCTGAGGACAGAGAGGGCATGGCGCTTGCTCAGTATATCGCAGGTATGGGCTTCTCTAACGTAGGTCTTGGCATTGCTCATTCTATTGCTCATACGCTCGGCGCACACTATGACACGCCTCACGGCGTAGCCTGTGCTATGATGCTTCCTATCGTTATGGAATACAATCAGGAATACACGGGCGAAAAGTTCAGGGATATCGCTATCGCTATGGGTGTTGAGGGCGTAGAGAATATGTCACAGGAGGAGTACAGAAAGGCTGCCGTAGATGCAGTTAAGAAGCTCTCTGCTGATGTCGGAATTCCTGCAACGAATGACAAGGTAAGAGAAGAGGACCTTGACCAGCTCGCAGCAGACGCATTCGCAGACGCTTGCTGCCCGGGCAACCCGAGAGATACAAACATCGACGATCTCAAATCACTTTACAGAAAGATTATGGCTTAACACAACAAGTTATGTATCTGCTATAAATATTCCAAAAAAGCAAGGCTATTTTCGTAGCCTTGCTTTTTGCTTCACTGTATTATATGTACTTCATTTTGTGAATTTTCTTTGGTCTGAATCTGCAAATTTGCTTTTCATCCGTTCAGTTTTTCTCGGACGGGGTAACGGTTGTTTTGAAAATTTCTATCGTCTACAAACGGGATTTGCAAAAAGCCGAGTCCCGAAACCCTTGAAAACACTCACTTTTAAAACGCAAAAACTTGTAAAACCGCCCAAAAAACGCTTCATAGACTTTTTGCAGATATTTTCTGTGAAATGAATAGTTTCTGTATTCTTCTGAAAAAGGGCTTTATATAGTTCTGCGTAAAGATTTTGTATATGGGTATCAAGATTAACGCCCTCGGAGAGCCGAGGGCGTTAATCATTGCTGTATTTCTATCATTATTCTTATCGCAAGGGAGAAGCCTTCTTTGAATATAGCCTCATTAATTACAATAGATAATTCGTCTGAATTTATTATGTAATTATCAAGTAGCTGCCGTTGTTCTTCGGACAGAGAGGCTTGTAGCTTTTCCTGTGCCTTTTCTGTGAGCGCCAGAAGCTTTTGATATTCGGGATTGTTATTCAGCCTCTCAGACTCACACGGATTTATATTCCCGTGATATAAGTTTACAAGCGTTGTCATGGTTATCACCTCAACAACAACGAATATCACAACCTCTTCTGAAAGTCCAGATAAAGTTTTGGTAAGGAATGGTATTTCATTCCTTGCCTCGTTTTTTATACGTCGTCTTTATTCATTGTTATTCTGCAATTCGCACAGCAGGCGGTAAGACGGCTTTTCGTTGCCGTATAAATCCACCGAGCCGTGAACTCGGCGGCGGAGCTTATCCTCGCCCTCCTCGCCGCAGTGCGTGCGGTAGTCGTTAAGCGAAAACCACATATAGCCGCAGATGTTAGGTGTTTCCTTATACATTGCAAGGCGTTCCTTTAGAATTCTTGCGCGTTCTGTATCGCCGCCCTTAAAATGCGGCTCACACAGCCCGAATTCGGAAACGAGCAACGGCATTCCCTCAGCCTTTTTGCAGGTGCGCTTCATATGGCTTTCAATGTCCTCACTCGGTTCCCACAAGCCTAAATAATCGTTCCACATTGCGACGTCGCCGTAAAGGGTGGCGTCGTCTTTTTCTGCGTTTTCAACGCGGCTTAAGGTGTTTGAAACGTAGTTGACAAGGCGGCGTCCGTCCTTTTCTTTTATGTATTTAATAATATCTTTTACATAGTTTATTGTAGGCTCATCTGCTGCGCCGAGCTCGTTGCCCACGCCCCAGCATACGATTGACGGGTGGTTAAAGTGAAAATACACCATTTCATCCGCCTGCTGTTTTGCGATTTCAAGTTGCAGCGGCGTTGCCTGCTTCGGGTAACCCCAGTATGGAATTTCCTCCTGAACGAGCAAGCCGTTTTCATCGCACCAGTCAAAAAGCGCATCGTCCTGCTGCCAGTGAAAACGGGTAAAAACGCAGCCTGCCGTTTTGAGCTGCTTTAAGCATTTTATGCTATGGTCAAGCGGCTCAGCCATACCGAAATCGGGGTGAGAGCCGGGCATCCACTCGCAGCCTTTAAGATATATTTCCTTGCCGTTAAGAAAAACCTTTTCGCCCCTCGTTTCAAATTTGCGTATGCCGATTCTCGTTTCATATAAATCATTGTCCGTTTCAAGCGTTACGGTATAGAGATTCGGCGCATAGCACGACCATAGCTTCAGGTTTTCAAAAGGCACAATCAGGCTATCGCTTTCAAGAACGAGTTTTCCCACCATATAATCGTAAATCTTAACCTTGCAGGGCTTCGTTACGTTTGTTTTTATATTCAGCGTACCGCTTGCAAGGCCGCCGCTCATTTCAGCTATATTCTCGGTAATATGCACGTATTCAATACCGTCGGGCTCTCTTATCTGCAGCGTTACCCTGCGGATAATTCCGCCGTCGTCCGCCCAGTCAAAATCGTCGCCGTGCGGCAGCATTTCGGGCGTATGCGTATTATCAACCTCAACTTTGATGACATTATCTTCGCCAAACTTAACCGCTTCGCTTATATCAATTCTGAATGGGGTAAAGCCTGAACGGCTATGCTCGCCGACAAATATATCGTTCACGTAAACCTTTGCCGAATGATAAACGGCATTGAATTTCAGATATGCTTTTTTGTCTGAGAATTCTCTGTCGATAAACACGGAGGTTTCATAAACAGCTTTGCCCCTGCGCTGCATCACATCGTCGTCAACGTTCCAGGTGTGCGGAATAGTTACTTTTGCCTTGTATTCGCCGTTTGAAAAATCCCAGCGGTTTAATGTCATATCATATCTCATAATGCTTTCTCCTTAAATATGCGGTTATAATGCGTAGCCATCTGAAAGTGATTAGGATTGATGGTAAGCGCCTCTTCAAACAATTTTTTGCTTTCCTCTTTTTTGCCTTTGCCGTATAAACCGAACGCTTTCATAAACATACAGTGCAGGCGGTTTTTGAGGTTTAAGTCCTCGTCAAAGACAAGTAAGTCAGGCAGCGAAACTGCAAAGTAATCAATACTGATTTCGTCATTCATATGCTTATCGGCATACTGAATTAACCTGTCAAATCTTTCGTTTGCCTCGTCTTTTCTGCCGAGTTTGAGCAGTGCCAACCCCTGATAGAATATCGTTTCGGGCGGCTGGTCGTTGTAGTACATTGCAGATGCAGGATCACTCAAACCGGTTGAAGCCTTTTCAAAGTATTCAGCGTTGCCTGTTTTTAAGCCCATATAATAATTTTGTCTGTTTTCCTGTGCGCCGTAAAGCTTGCCCTCGCCGAGATTATGCGGATAAACAAAGGCGTTTTCGGGCATACCGAGAGCAATGTTAGAAAAGATATACTGCTCGGGCACCTTGCCTTCGCCACCCTCCCACGGATGAAAACGGCGGTTCATTATCATGTCAAGCGCCCTTTGGTACTCGCCCGTAAGGTTGAGCAGAGTAATATATTCAAGCGTTAAGTCGTCACGCATTGAAACAATATCTGCGAATTTGTCAAGAAATGCAAGCCTATCAGCAGGTAAAATGCCAATGCGCTTTTTGAGCAGGTCAAGCTCGTAAAGAATTCTTGCATCCGTTTCATCAAGCGCAAACGCCTTTTCCATTAGCACAAGCGCTTTTTTTGCATTATGCTCAACATTGTAGTTGAGCAGCGCAAGATTGCGGTACGGCGTTGCAAAATCTGCACCGCGTTCAATGGATGTTTCAAAGCATTTAATAGCGTCTGCATGGCGTTCCTTATCATAGTACAAACAGCCGAGATAATACGGCGCTTTGAAATCTGCAGGGTTATTCTCAATCGCATATTCAAGCACTGCAATATCCTCTATTCTGTTCGGGAAGCAGCAGTAAGGGTCATCTGCAAACGCCTTTTCAAGATATGAATTATCCTTTAAATAATTTATAAATAAGAATATCAATAAATCATCCAGACCGAGTAAATGCTTGATTCTCCGAACCAGAAGCGCCGCCTGTTTTGCATTTTCTTCCTGTTCAACCCTCTCCGTCAGAGCTTTATCAAGGTGCTCCAAATACTTAAGCAGATTGACTTTTTTGTAGTGAATCTCGCAGCGGAAATGCGTTGTCATGCCCATCTTTCTAAGACAGAAAACAGTGATAGCACCTTTCCTTTTAATCAGGCTGCCCTTGATATTGTGCTCGTTCAGCCAGTTCACAACGAACATGTCGTCCTCGTAGAGTTTTGCTTTGGTTTCAAAAATAATAGACATAGTTTTATCCTCCTATTCGGTTTTCAAGATACGGATACTTGTTTTTCACCACACCATGTGGTATAATGGAATTGATATCAGGCGCCTTCTTATCAGCATCGGAACTTCACGCTGTTGGTGTTGTCCCTTTGCTGATGCCATTATATCAAAAATCGGAAAATAATCCTATTCAGATTTTCTTCATTAAATATTATAATCATGGCTATTTTCTGAAAATTTTCTGAAAGCCCACTTTGCCTGTCAGATTGGAGGATATCGTATCATGGACGAGAAAAAACAATTTGCTGATCATAAGCGGTTATTGGGCGAACTCGTTAAAAAAGTATACGGTAGTAAAACGATTGATTACACAATCCAAAAAGATCACTTCGATATTATGACTGGTATCGGTTCGGGATTGGTTTCAAAGTTCAGTCTTACAACAGATACCTTTATGAAACGTATGCAAACACTGTTTACATACACACTTTGCGATTATACGGATAAGACTGTTTCCATTTCAAAAGGTTCAAAGAAAAAATCCTTGCTGTTT
>CALGGQ010000280.1 GCA_937915775.1 uncultured Clostridia bacterium
CTGGGGTCCGAAGGAAATCCTCAAGGATGAAAACGGCAAGGTTAAGGGTATCGTCTTTAAGAGATGCGTATCCGTATTTGACGAGGAGCACCGCTTCTCACCGAAGTACGATGAAAACGACACGCAGACAATTGAATGCGAAAACGTGATTCTTTCCATCGGCCAGGCAATCGTCTGGGGCGGTCTGCTGGACGGCACGGCTGTTGAGCTGAACAGAAACAACACCGCCAAGGCGGATTCCTTCACCTTCCAGACAGCGCAGCCCGATGTATTCGTCGGCGGCGATGCGTTCACCGGTCCTCGCTTCGCGATTGACGCGATTGCCATGGGAAAGGAAGGTGCTATCTCCATTCACCGCTTCGTTCAGCCGAATTCCACACTGACCATCGGCCGTAACCCGAGATACTATGTGGAGCTTGACAAGGACGATATCAAGGTAGAAGGCTATGATACCGCTCATCGTCAGGTACCCAAGGCAACCAGAACGGTTGACCCGAAGGGCTTCAAGGACGATTATAAGATGCTCACCGAGGAGCAGGTGAAGATTGAAACCTCCCGTTGCCTCGGCTGCGGCGCTACCATCGTGGATAAGAACCGCTGCGTCGGCTGCGGCGTCTGCACCACGAAGTGTGAATTTGACGCGATTTATCTCAAGAGAGAGCGTCCCGAATGCTCCACGATGTACCGAGCTGAGGATAAGCTCAAGGCGATCCTGCCGTACACGATTAAGAGAGAATTCGCGATTAAGAAAGCAAACCGTGCTGCTAAGAAGGAAAGCAAATAATGCACGAGCTCGGCATTGTATTTCACATTATTCACACGCTTGAGGATGTTGCCAAGGAGCAGCAGCTCAAAAAAATATCCAAGGTTGTTCTTCAGGTAGGCGAGGTTTCCGCCGTGATTCCCGACTACCTGCAGGATTGCTGGAAGTGGGCTTGCCGCAAGACCGAACTGATGGACGGCTGTGAGCTGGTTCACGAAAAGATTGACGCTATCACGTACTGTGAGGACTGTCAAGGAACCTATGAAACGGTTGCCTACGGAAAAACCTGCCCCTATTGCCAATCGGAACGCACATACCTGATTCAAGGTAATGAGGTCGAGATTAAGGAAATTGAGGCAGAATAAAAAGTTCTTTATGGCTCTTAGCAAAGAACCTGTAAATAATTATTTTTTAAGGGGAGGAAAAACATCATGCATGGTATGTTATTCCAAATTTACGGCGACACAAGCATTTGGCAGCTTGTAGGCTGGTGTCTTGTATTCGTCGGACTCGTTGTTGCGAATGAAATCGCACGCCGCACCAAAGCAGGCGGTATCTTCTGCTTTATCGTACTTCCTGCTGCACTGACGGTTTACTTCATCGTTATCAACATTGCGGCTAAGACCGGTGCTGAGTGGGCTGTTAACAACCCGACCATCGTACAGATGAACGGCTGGTTCCACTATGCAAAGCTCTATGCGGCGGACATAGGCTGTATC
>CALGGQ010000281.1 GCA_937915775.1 uncultured Clostridia bacterium
CCGTCTGACTGACGCGCAGGATAGCGGTCATAATCTCGCCCCCAAGCACCCAGACGCGCAAATCCTTGCCCAAATCCGATGCCGGTTGCTGGCAGACCATCGTTTCATCATATTCCGTTTCGCTGTAACACATCACGACGCCCTGCCCGCCGTGACCGTCGCGCGGCTTTTTCACAAACGGCGGCGTGCCGTACCGCGTCGGCATCACGGCAATGCCGTTTCCCTGCATAAAATCGTAACAAGCCTGCTTATCGTTGGCAAGGCGTGAAAACGCAGACGGGTTAAACACGCGAATGCCGCGCTGCTCAAACCGCTCGGCTACGCGCGCATCATTCGTGCGGTTGATGACGTACGCCGCCTCTCCGTCATAATCCGGCGTAACGAGCTTGGCGCCCGTCAGGGTGCACAGCTTCTCTGCGGCAAAGGCGTTGCGCGCAGCTTCTTCTATCGGATAAACTAAAATCGGTTTCATAGGCTCTTTTTGAGATGTTCAAAAATCAGCGGGGCAACGTCAATCCCCGTCACGTTCTTCAGGTTAATGATATGCGCGTTGGAATTGACCTCGCACACCAGCCTGCCGTCTAAAATATCCACGCCGCCGAAGTCGAGTCCAAGCGTCTCGCACGCTTGAACGGCAAGCGCTGCCTCCTGCGCCGTCGGCTCATACGGCTGCGCCGTGCCGCCGTTCGTGATGTTGGAGCGGAAATCCGCGGGATTGCGACGTTTCATTGCTGCGGCGACCTTCCCGCCGACCACCTCGATGCGTACATCCTCCCCTGCTGCTTCGCGGATATATTCCTGCAGCAGAAACGGCTTGCCGCTCAGGTGCGCTTTGATTTCCTCTACGGTGCGGCACAGGTACACCTGCTCGCCGAACGAGCCATAGCATTCTTTATACACCAGCGGCAGCCCGAGCTGCGCCGCCGCCTGTTCAATAAAAACGGTGTAATCCGCCGCGCCGAACGACAGCGGCGCTGTCAGTGTTTTCGGCTGCGGCACGGTGCCCTCAAGCGCCAAATAGGTCTTTGCCTTATCGTCACACAGAGCGATGGCGCGGGCGGAATTGAATACTGCCATTCCCCTATTTTCCAGCAGCCGCGCGCAGTTGACGTCCTTATCCCAGAACAGCACAAAATCCGCTGTTTCCTCTGAAAACAGCATTTCCTCATTTGTGCGCAGGCGCAGTTCGATGCCGCTCTCCCCGGCTGCTGCCGTCAGATACCGGTGCAGCACATCAAACTTTTCGCTTTTCAGATAGGCATTTACCACTAAAATTCCTGTCATTTGACCACCAACTTTGTATGTCTTTACTCAATTAATTATAGCAACATATATTGCTTTTTTCAATGAAGTATTGTAAAATATTGTATGTTAAAATAACAAACTACACTAAATATAGTTATCGGAGGAACGAACAATGACGGAATACACCTTAAAGTACGGTTGCAACCCGAATCAGAATCCCGCCAGAATCCACAGGAACGGCAAGGAGCTGCCGTTTGAAATCTTAAACGGTGCGGCAGGCTACATCAACCTGCTGGACGCCTTTAATTCCTGGCAGCTCGTGAAGGAGTTGAAAGAGGCGACCGGTTTGCCGAGCGCCGCTTCCTTTAAGCATGTATCCCCTGCCGGCGCTGCTGTGGCGCAACCGCTTTCCGCTATTGACCGCAAGGTCTGCATGGTGCCGGACGGGCTGGAGCTCTCCCCCATCGGCGCGGCATATGCCAGAGCGCGTTCCTGCGACAGACAGTCCTCCTTTGGCGATTTCGCCGCCCTGTCCGATGTCTGCGACGCCTCCGTTGCCAAGTTCCTTCTGAAAGAGGTCAGCGACGGCATTATCGCCCCCGGTTATACCGACGAAGCGCTGGAAATCTTAAAGAGCAAGCGCCGCGGCGGCTACCTGATTATTCAGATGGATGAAAACTATGTTCCCGAGGAGATGGAGACCAAGCAGGTGTTCGGCATCAGCTTTGAGCAGAAGCGCAACGACGCCAAAATCACGATGAGCCTGTTTGACGATATGCCGACCAAGGTCAAGAACATTCCCGAAATCGCGAAGATTGACCTGCTGATTTCGATGATTACGCTGAAATATACGCAGTCCAATTCCGTTGTTTACGCCCAGGGCGGCCAGACGCTCGGCGTCGGCGCCGGTCAGCAAAGCCGTATTCTCTGCACCAGAATGGCGGGCAACAAAGCCGATATGCTCTGGCTGAGAAGAAATGAAAAGGTGCTGAACCTGCCCTTCCTGCCCGACGTCAGAAAGTGCGACGCGGACAACGCAATTGACCTTTACATCAGCGAGGATTACGAGGAGCTGCTTGCCGACGGCGTTTGGCAGCGCTATTTCTCCGAAAAGCCTGCGCCGTTCACCGCAGAGGAAAAGGCAGAATGGCATAAGAAGATGGACAACGTTGCCCTCGGCTCCGATGCGTTCTTCCCGTTTGAGGATAACATTGAGCGCGCCGTTAAGTCCGGCGTGAAGTACATCGCGCAGCCCGGCGGCTCGGTGCGCGACCAGGAAGTTATCGCCTGCTGCGACAAATACGGCATTGCGATGACAATGACGGGAATCAGGCTTTTCCATCATTAATCAGCTAACGGTGCTATCGCACGCTAACAATTTCTGCGAAATGCTAACTGCACCTAACGGTGCGCTAACAGATGACCTGCCGGTCATCGCTAATGATTTTCAAGGAGTAACAGAATGATTAGAGCAATAGTCGGCGCCAATTGGGGCGATGGCTCGTTTGCGACCGCTGCCGGTGGCAGAAAAAGGGAGCAATAAGAGCTTCGTAGCGGTCTGAATTTTGGAGGGGCATTGATGCCGTGAACAAAATTCAGGGCACCGCCCGGCGGTAGTCGCCCTATCCATCACCTTAAAATTTCAAGTTCAAGGAGTAAATACAATGATTAGAGCTATCGTAGGCGCCAATTGGGGCGACGAAGGCAAAGGTAAAATCACCGATATGTTCGCCGAGCAGAGCGACATCGTTATCCGTTTTCAGGGCGGTGCCAACGCGGGACATACGATTATCAACGAGCACGGCAGATTTGCGCTGCATCTGATGCCGAGCGGCGTGTGCTATGACCACACGACCTGCGTTATCGGCAACGGCGTGGCGCTGGACATCAACAAGTTCATTAAGGAGCTGGAGGATGTCAAAGCAGCGGGGCTGAACCCGAAATTGCTGGTAAGCGAGCGTGCGCAAATTTTGATGCCGTACCACATCAAGCTCGATGAATACGAGGAGGAGCGGCTCGGCAAAAACGCCTTCGGCTCCACCAAGAGCGGTATCGCGCCGTTTTTCAGCGACAAATACAGCAAAATCGGCATTCAGGTCAACGAGCTGTTTGACGAGGAAACGCTGCGCGCCAAGCTGAAAAACATCTGCACGCTCAAAAATCTCACGCTGGAGCACGTCTATCACAAGCCGCTGCTCGATGAGGAGGAGCTGTTTAACACCTGTATGGAATACAAGGAAAAAATTGCTCCCTACGTCTGCGACACGCACAAATTCCTCAGCGACGCCATCAAAGAAGGCAAAAACATTCTGCTCGAGGGGCAGCTCGGCAGCTTAAAGGACCCCGACTTCGGCATCTATCCGATGGTCACCTCGTCCTCCACGCTTGCCGGCTACGGCGCTGTCGGCGCCGGTATTCCGCCGCACAAAATTGAGGATATTGTTGTGGTCACCAAGGCATATTCCTCCGCTGTCGGCGCCGGTGAATTCGTCTCCGAGCTGTTTGGCGACGAAGCGCAGGAGCTGCGCATCCACGGCGGCGACAAGGGCGAATTCGGCGCCACCACAGGCAGACCGCGCCGCGTCGGCTGGTTCGACTGCGTTGCTTCCAAGTACGGCATTGAGTGCCAGGGTGCCACCCAGGTCGTGATGACCGCGCTCGACTGCCTGTCCTACCTCGAGGAAATCAAGGTGTGCGTTGCGTACGATATTGACGGTGAAATCACCAAGGATTTCCCGACCACGCCGCAGCTCAAAAAGGCAAAGCCCGTACTGAAAACGCTCAAGGGCTGGCACTGCGACATCCGCGGTATCAAAAACTACGCCGATCTCCCGCAGGAAACACGCGAATACGTCGAATTCATCGAGAGCGAAATGGGCTGCCGCATCACAATGGTTTCCAACGGTCCCGAGCGCGAAGCGATTATTTACAGAAATAAATAAACATAACAAATCGGCGGCTGGTATCAGCCGCCGATTAATTTTTGCCGGATGATTTGTAGGCGTGAGCGGATGGTGGACGGCTTGCACTGCTGGATTTTAGCAATTTCTCTGCTGGAAAAGCCTGCGTTTTTCAGCGCGACGATTTCCCTGTCCCGCGCACTGAGGGAATACAGCAATTCCTGCATCTCAATGCTTTCATAAATCTGCTCGTTGGAGGGCAACTCCTCGCACGCCTCAAGACTATCCCTGCTTTTTTGCCTGCGCAGCGCGTCAACCAGCACACCCTTGGCAATGCCGAAAATCAGCGCGCGTTCGTTTTTGATATACGGATAATTCGGAAGATATGCCCACAGCTTCATAAAGGTCTGCTGCGCTAAATCCTCCGCCTCATCAGCGCCGAAGCGCTTGAAAAAATAGCGAACCACGGCTTGATAATGCTTATCATACAAAGCATCAAATTGATCATACGGATTATTCATACCGTTCTATTTTATTGCCGCACACAGAATGTGCCACAACATATCCGTAAGCTGCGTCCGAACACAAAATCTTGTTACCCGCCGCGAAGCTAACCTCTTTTTCCTCCAGCTGCTCCGGTGTAAGCGCTTTGTCCAGCATAATCTTATTGCCGGCAATGATGGTTATTCCCCGCTCCAGATGCGCTATGACATCAGGGGTAAGCTCAATTATGTTATCAAAATACTGATACCGCTCGCAATCAACCCTCATCATATCGCCGTTGCATTGCAACACCCGGCAGGGTGAATCATTAATAATGATAGCGCTGCCGTTCAAAAAGAGCTTAACCGTCTTTTCCTTGGTATCAATTAATGCATCGCCGTTCACCATATAAACGCCGTTCTCTACCGTATTATCCGTGAAAAAGCCTGAGCCGTTAATCATATGGAGCGTTTCGCCGATAGGAAGCTGAATGCTGCTGGCAACATTTTTTTTTGCAATACGGCCGTACGCCTCCGACCAATCAGCCGCTGCATCACTCGGGAGAATTATAACCGCTACATTAGCTATCAGGTCAATTTCCGAAAGCGCCTTGGCAGAATAATTCCTCAAATCAAGAATAGCTTGATTTTTAAGCTTTTTCTTCATTTTGAATCACCTCAATTTCGTATTTTGAAAACGTTTTCACTCTGTAAGACGATATTGACGCGGAAACTGTCGGAAATTTTTGCAAAAAACGCTGCGAGCAGCTTGCCCGCAGCGTTTCAATCTTATTTAGTCAATTTCCACTACCCAGCCCTCGGGAGCTTCGATTCTGCCCATCTGGATACCGGTTAAGGTGTCGTAGAGCTTCTTGGTAACCGGGCCCATTTCCTCCATACCGGACGGGAAGGAGATAATCTCGTCGTCGTTGACGATTCTGCCGACCGGGGAGATAACGGCTGCCGTACCGCAAAGGCCGCATTCCGCCATATCCTTGACTTCCTCAAGCGTTACCTCGCGGTGCTCCACCTTTAAGCCGAGATACTTTTCGGCAACCACCATCAGCGAACGTCTGGTGATAGACGGCAGGATGGAATCGGATTTCGGGGTGACAACGGTGCCGTCCTTCGTGACGAACAGGAAATTCGCGCCGCCGGTTTCCTCCACCTTCGTTCTGGTGGCAGGGTCAAGATACATATTCTCGTCAAAGCCGTTATTGTGCGCGTCAACGATGTTATGCAGGCTCATCGCATAGTTCAGACCGGCTTTGATATGACCGGTGCCGCGGGGCGCCGCTCTGTCCAGCTTGGAAACGCGAATCGTAATCGGCTTCGCGCCGCCCTTGAAATACGGGCCGACGGGGGTAACAAGAATACGGAACTGATATTCGTCAGCCGGCTTCACGCCGATAACCGCGTTGGAGCCGAACATATACGGTCTGATATACAGCGTTGCGCCGCTGCCGTAGGGCGGAACCCACGCTTCATTTGCCTTGACAACCGCCTTGACTGCCTCAATAAACTTGTCCTCGGGGAACACGGGCATCTCCAGCGTGCGGCAGGAATCTGCCATACGGGAAGCGTTGAGGTCGGGACGGAAGCAGACGATTTTGCCGTCCTCGGTGGTGTACGCCTTGAGTCCTTCAAAGCAGGTCTGGGCATACTGCAGCACGCCCGCGCACTCCGTCATCGTCACGGTCGGGTCGGTAATCAGCGCGCCCTCATCCCATTTGCCGTCCTTGAAATTTGCCACAAAACGATAGTCGGTCGGCATATACGCGAAGCTGAGTGAGCCCCAATCAATGTTCTTCTTTTCCATCAAAACATCCTCCTTCAGAATAATATACTAAAAAATATTATAGCACGTTAAACGCATTTTGCAACACTAAATTATTTGACAGCGCTCGCCATACAGGATATAATCGACTTATGAACATCAACGGATACGAAATTGAAGTGATTAAAAAAAGGATAAAGCATCTGCATCTCTATCTCCTGCCGCCGGACGGCAGGCTGCGCATCACCTGCCCGCTGTACACGACGAAAGCGCAGCTGGCGCAGTTTGTCGCGCTGCACCGCGATTGGATTGACCGGCACACGGCGCAGCTGCAGGCAGCGCAGAACGCGCGGGACGACAGCGCCTTTTACCTCTGGGGCAAGGCATATCCGCTGCAGGAAGTGACGGGCAACGCCTTTTCCCTGACCGTCACCGAGGACGCGGCAAGCCTTACCGTTCCCGCGGGAGCAACAGAGGAAGCAAAGGCTTCGTATCTCAAAGAATGGTACCGCGCCGCTTTAATCAAAGAAGCAACGCCGCTGCTGCAGCGGTGGGAAAGCGTTACCAAAATGGAATGCCGCGAGCTGCGCACCAGGGATATGAAAACGCGCTGGGGCACCTGCAACACAAAGGAAAAGCGCATCTGGCTTTCACTGCGGCTCGCCAAGCTGCCAAAGGAATGCTTAAATTATGTGGTGCTGCACGAGCTGGTGCACACCGCCATCCCGAACCACGGTGCCGCCTTCAAAGCGGCGCTGACACAGTATCTGCCCGACTGGCGCATCATACAAAAGCAGATGAAAAACAGCGCCATATATTAATCCGTTAGCAAGCAGAAATGCGCATATAATAGAGATAGCAAGGAGGCTATTTTATGAGAGCAATTAATTCCCGCAAGGCAGCGATTATCGGCTGCGGCTTTGTCGGCTCCGCTTCGGCATTTGCCCTGATGCAGAGCGGACTGTTTTCCGAAATTGTGCTGCTCGACGCCGATATCAACAAGGCAGAGGGTGAAGCGCTGGATATCAGCCACGGTCTGCCGTTTGCCAAGC
>CALGGQ010000282.1 GCA_937915775.1 uncultured Clostridia bacterium
CTGAAACGGTCTTTATGCCAGATACCTGAGGCGTCCTTGTACGTCAACATCAGCCCCATCATTTCGGTAATGAAAAAGTAGACACAAAAAACAATTACCATATTATAAGGCAGCATATTTTCTTTGCCAACCCAAAGCTCCATAAATGGCTGATATAAGCACGCAAGTGAGCAGGTAGAGAAAATACCGAGCCAAGCAAAAACCAAGGTAAGCCGCTTTAAATCAAAGAAATTCTTCTCTTTTGTTTCAGTAACAATGCTGTTGCCGATACCGGAACGGCTGGAAGTGGTAATTAATGTGATAAAACCTAAAACCGAACTTGAGATATAATAATAATTCTGATATAACGCCAGGTCGGTAAGTCCTAAAAAAGCAGAAATAACAATTGTGTCTGCTGCGTTAGAAACAATACCGCCAATTTTAGCTGTAAACAAATCTTTTACACGGTTAGCGATAGACTTTGTCTCTTCTTTATCCAACTTGCCCATTGCCTTATACTGTGGATAATGTTTATCAACAATCAACGCCGTAACAATGTTGTTTACAACACCCATAAAAAGTGCAACGATAATGTAAACATAATAGTCCTTAATAAAAAACAGAACTATTAACTGAATCACATACTTAACTGTATTGATGACATAACCGATTTTGTCAGTAATATCAATTCTTTGGTGTACAAATAGGAGACAATTTTTATATGCAAACAGCCAGTAGGTAAGGACCGTTGTAAACAAATTAATATAAAATAGAATATACAAATTCATTCCATTGGGAATAGTACCTTTAACAAGCTTTGGTAAAAACGGTGTAATGCAGATTCCAAGTATAAGAATAAACAAACCAATAATTCTGTAAAACACATTATATAATTGCATTAATGCACAAATTTTTTCCGTATCCTCATTGGCAAGCGGCTCATACATACTGAATACAAGCGCAGAGCCAACGCCGAGTTCCGCCAGGTTTAATACAGAAAGAACAGAGCTAAAAAGGCTGTTTAATCCCACATATTCCATTCCCAGACAATAAATCAGTGCCGTTCTCATCAGGAACGGAACAAATAGCGCATATATTCTTGTTATAAAACCAAAGAACACATTTCTGGCGGTGTTTTTACTTCTTTCCAGTTTCATTCAGCAATTTCCTTTAACGATTCTTTAAGATAAGCAATAGATTCTTCTTTCATCTTCTGACGACAATTATCAACAGCTTCAAAATTGATGATTCCATCAATGTCCGAATTTTTATTTTTAGTCACAATTCTGTCAGCAAGGTTAAATGATTTTAATAAATCAATTGACTTGATACTGTTCTTACTGCGTATAAACGATAAAAACTTCTTCTTAAATATAATGGAAAATACGACACAATGATATGAGTTGGTTAAGATATATTCGGCATACTTTAAACGATACAGGAATTCCGCCGGTCCATCAGACACACAGTTTTCACTGTTGCTAATATAATCATCATGATTCGCCGAATAATAGCAGATTTTTAACCCTTTTTCAGTAGCGAGCTGATTAGCGTAATCAACAATTTCATGGTTTAGTTCGAGGATGTATACGTATATGTACTTCTCATCTTTGCTATCAATTGAAGCAGATGCAATCATCTTGTCATAATAATCCGCCTCAACAAGAAAAGCGGGATCGCAGCATACCGAGACTTTTTTATCAGTGAGGCTCTGAATAAACTCACGATTACTTTCTTCTCTGACGGAAATAGCATCAATTCCGGCTATATTTTCCTGATAAACACTTTTTAGTCTCTTTAATTGACTATCGGTTTTGTGATCGAGGCTTGGCGCATAAGCAATTCTTTTTTCGCCTTTCTCAGCGAACTTGAGGAAATACCCATCACGCCTGTAGTTGTCGCTTCGTCTTGGAGCCCAGACAACATCAGAGCCCGTGATGAACGCAACATAATTGATTTCCTTATTAATGCACCATGCGTCATCGAAACGAGGAGTCAGATTTAAATAATTATCTCTGAAAACCGTAAACCGTTTTGAACGTAACTGCTTTGCATCAGAATGATTCTGAGGATTCAGCTTCATCTTTAAAAACAGCTTCCAACCGCCCCATTGCTTCGCCTCATCCCTCAGCTCTTTTACCCTTGAATCCAGTTGTTTCCACGGCGTATAGAACACTGTATTTACGATACAATCATCTGCAATATCACGTACAACATCTTCTAAAACCGCAGCTGCAATAACAGCTCCGTAATTATCTGTAAACTGAAGATTAATAATACCTATATGCTTACAACTGTTTTCTTCAGTTATCAATTTTGCAGAAGTTTTTAGAGGGCAAACCTTAAGGCACTGACCGCATTCAATGCACTGAGCCGCATTGATTTGAGGAAACTTAAATCCCTCCTCATCCGGTAGCATTTCAATAGCATTTTTCGGACAGATATTGTAACAAGCCCAGCAACCGCTGCATTCACTTTTATGGTTATATAATATAATGCTCATCTTACTACCTAAATGCCTTCATCGTCTTCTTTACCGTTTTTTTCAGCAGAGTTTTTATCCTTTTCTTAAAGCTGTTATCAACTACTGGTTCTTTATACACGGTATATTTATCAGCAAGTTCAAGAATGTTTTCGCCGTTATATTCATTCCAGAAATCGCTTCTGTTCTTTGGTGCGTCATAATTATGGTCAAGCGCAGGCTGAATGCAAGTGGCAATCGGATATTCACGAATAATAAGGCGGTTTGCGCATTGATTGAAATATTTTTCACCTTTTACAGTGTTGATTTTAACAAGTGAGATCCCTTTATCGTCATCAAAAGGCTTATCATTATTTTCAATTCTCCAAAAATCACCGATGGTTATATCGGACACTCGATTTCTTTTTTTATAGTAACAGTTGAAACAAGATTCCCTTAAAATGACGTGTGAATAAAATAAGCCGGTATAGTCTTTTGAGGAAAACTCTTCCCCTTTAACTGTTACGGTTTCAATGTGATCACGCCAACCAAAGTTCTTTTTATCTCTAAAATCAACGGCTTCAATGCTGCTAAAGTCGAATTTATTCTTTAAAAAATCTTCCCAAACCCGCGGAGATGGCGCACCGTGGCACAATATTTCAACCGTCAACAAATTTTCCGTGCTTATATTTTTGAGTTTTAAATAATTATATAACCCGTGCACCTGACACGGAACACCGGTAAATAATACGGTTTTTGACTGCTTTAAATCTGCTTCTACCTGTTTCAAAGCATCTCCTACATCCGCCTGGACATATTTTGAGCCTCTGAAAGTGTCGCGTATTTCCTTAGTTTCGGCACGTCGGTGCTCCGCCAAAAAATGTTCATTTAAGGCAACGCCGTACACAACGCCGCCTTCCTCTAACACAATATCGGAGACAGCAGTGAAGAAACCGCCTGAACGAGAGGCAGCTCTGATATCCTCATTTTGATGTTTTACACCGTAAACTTTATCAAACATTTTCATCAAGCTTTTATACTTTCAAAGATTTTTTTATTCATAAATACAGCAAGCTTATTTACCAAGATACCCATCACCACCGATATAAAAACAGTAAGAATGAGTAAAATTCCGGAATCATAACCACTGTGCTCAAACACTCTGATTAAAACAAGATGGATTAAATAGATTTCAAATGATATGTTGCCGATATAGCTTAACAACTTGCTGTTGAATTCAATATAGTATGTAGCAGTAACAAGAATCACCGGTATGAACAAAACAGACAGCATTCTCAGCGGTATAGTAAACATATAGAGCTGAACAGTAAATATCACACCAAAAGTGGCGATAGATAATAGCAAGAGAGAAAGCACTGTTTTATTTTTCAGTTGAGCAAAGAGATTGATATTCTGAGCACAAAGCAGTCCAATCGGGAAACAAATAACGCTTGTATACCACATTGAATATACATTAAGCACCGCAAGAATAACGATATAAACAATTGTTACACCTAAAGTAATATAAGTGTAATTCTTCTTGGATATACAGTAACCGAAAGCAAGAACAGCATAGCAGGCTATCTGGATTTTGGGATACCAACTGACATAAGTGGGTAAGGTCATCGTCAAGAAATTCTTAATGATTTCTCTGAATGATACCCCCTCCTTTATTCCGAAAATTTCAAAAAGCAGAATATTTAAAGCAAATATAATGACAAAACCCAGAAAGAGCCTTACACTGTGTTTGAAAAACCACAATAAAGCGTTTTTTGCACGCTTTTCCGAATCAAGCTTTTTTATTGAAAAACTGCATCCGTATCCGGATAAGAAGAAAAACACAGCAGTTACAGCATATCCACATTGCGATATCGGCATTTGCAGCGGACCTAAATCAGGAAG
>CALGGQ010000283.1 GCA_937915775.1 uncultured Clostridia bacterium
GGCTAGTGGCTAGTGGTTAGTGGTTAGTGATTAGTGGTCAGCAGGGTAAGCAATGCTTGCCCTCTTTATTATTTGACTGCATCACCGCCGAGAACGGAGCCGTCCTGTGCGTTGATATAAATCAGATGGGCGTATTCGTCGTCAAAGGTAACGGTGTAGGCAAGATAGATATCCTTGCCGCCCAAATCCGGCATATAGTAGGCAAGCTGACAATCCTTGACGTTGCCGTATTTGCCGTACTGCTGCTTAGCTGCTGCGCGTGCTTCATCCTCCGTGATGACCGGCTCGAGAAAGGCAGGGTGGTCAAAGCGCTTGAATGTGAAAACCTCACCGCTCTCGTTATCCACCGTCACGTTCAGCGCGTCGTAAATATTGAGGACGCCGTTTTTGTCTACCTTTTCATAATAGTAAACCGTGCAGCCGTTGAAATCCTTATCCACGGTTTCGCGGTACGTGTCGTCAATGCCGTACTGTGCTTTCAGTCCCTCCACCGTTGTGCCGTGACCGGTGACGTGCTGCTCCGATTCCGGCTCCGTTTGCCGTTCTGTTTCCGGTTCGGGCTCTGTTTGCCGCTCTGTTTCAGATTCAGGCTCTGTTTCGACTTTTGTTTCCGGTTCCGTTTCCGGCTCCGGTTCCGTCTGGTGTGTCTGCGGCTGTGTCTGCGGCGCTGTTTCCGCCATAGCCGCCTTGGCGCAGGCTGTTATCGTTGTACCGAGTGCCGCAACCAACAATAAAGCGAATATTCTTTTCATTGCAATACCTCCTTTGCTTTCGCTTTCACTCTTTCAGTATCCAAAAATGACCAAAGTGTTGCAGGCAGCGGTGAAGGGCAAATATCTTTCCAATTTCCTATTGCATTAAAATATTTTTTAATTATAATAAAAAGTGGAGGTTTTTAAAATGAAAAGCGCACTGACTAAGAAAAAGAAATTCGGCTATGCGTTCGGTATCTTTACCGAGTCGCTGGTCTATAATATGTTCTATACGTACTACCTGACGTTTTTGATTGAGATTGTCGGCATTCAGCCGAAATTCAGTTCTATTATTATTTTTATCTCTATCGCGTGGGATGCGGTAACCGACCCGATTATCGGCAATTATACCGACCTGCCGGGCGTGGACAAGCGCAAGGTGATGAAAATATCTATCCTGCCGCTCGCTGTCGTCTTTATCGTGGCGTGGACGAGCATCGGCGCGGGCTTCACCTCGCAGACGGCGAAAATTCTGCTGTATACCGTCATCTCGATGTGTATCTGGATTTTCTACACGATGTATTCCATCCCGTACTATGCCGTTGTGGCGGAGCTGACGGAGGACTATGACGAAAGAACGTCTATTCGTTCGCTCTCCTCGCTGCTCAACGCGCTCTGCGTCGGGCTCGGCAATATTCTGCCGGCGCTGGTGCCGACGGTTGCCGTTTTGCTCGGCAAAAAGTACCAGAGCAATTCCTACGCCGTGATTGCGGCCATCATCAGCATACTCGCGGTTGTGCTCGGCTATATCTGCTGCGCCTCGCTGAAGGGCGTCTATGAGCCGAAGCAACCCAAGGAGGGCGAGCCGAAGCCGAAATTTGAAATCAAATCCGTTTTTGCCGCCTTCGGCGATATCTTAAAACTGAAGCCGACGAAATGGTTTTTGCTGTTCGTGTTCTTCTATCTGGCAATGAGCTCGATGATTCAGTCGAACCTGACCTATATGGTGATTGACTGCATCGGTATGGAATACGACACGGGAATCGTCTTTATGATTCTGACGTTGATTGTCACGATGGCGGTCACGGTGCCGATCGTTGAAAAGGTGGCGCAGAAGAAAGACCGGCGCTTTGCGACGATTCTGTTCTTATCTATCGTGCTGGTGCTCGAGGTTGTTATCAAGCTCGTCGGGCTGGACGCCGAAATCGGCGGCTTTAAGGTAATGGCCATCATCAGCCCTGCCGTGCTCGGTATCGGCAACGGCACATTCTGGACGCTGTTCTATTCCATGGGCTACGATTTGGTAGAGCTCGATGAATTCAAGACAGGCGAACGCCGCGAAAGCACGATTACCGCGCTGCCGCAGCTGGTGCAGAAATTCGGTTCCGCCTTTGGCATTCTGATGGCAGGGCAGCTGCTTTCCGTTTACGGCTACGACGCTTCGAAGGATGTGGCGGGCAACGAATCGCTCTTTACCAAGGTGACCGACGCTTCCGTCATTAACGGTATGGAAAACATTTCTACGATTATTCCGGCGGCGCTGCTGGGCATTTCCGTGCTCTGCTGTATCATCTACCCGATGACAAGAAAGCGCTATGAGGCGCTGACCGAGCAGCTTGAGAAAAAGCGAAACGGCGATGCATATACCACAGAGGGATTTGAAAAACTACTGTAATTAACTGTTTATCAGGTGAATGTGATGAAACTGAAGCTGGATGAAAACTGGACAACCACCAACAACAAGCAGCCGCTGAATGATGCAGAGGTGGAACGCTTTAACGCGGTGCTGCCGAGTGCGGCGCAGGTGAAGCACGCCAAAAAGCCGTTTTACTGCTTCGTGCATTTTGGTATGAATACCGCCACCGGCAGGGAGTGGGGCAACGGTACCGAAAAGCCGATGGATTTTAACATCGAGCGTATTAAGCCGGCGCAGTGGGTCAAGGTCATTAAAGCCTCCGGCGCGACGGGCTTGATTCTCACCTGCAAGCATCACGACGGCTTCTGCCTGTGGAACACGGGAACGACGGATTTTAACATCATGCATACGCTGTATGCCGATGATTTGGTGAAGCAGGTATCCGATGAATGCAAGGCGCAGGGGCTGGATTTCGGCATCTATCTCTCCCCGTGGGATATGCACGAGGAGACGTATGCCACCCCGACGTATAACGACGTATTCTGCCGTCAGCTCACAGAACTGCTGACCAATTACGGCGATATCTTTGAAGTCTGGTTTGACGGTGCCAAGGGCGCGGAAGCCAAGGCGTTTGAATATGACTGGGAGCGGTATTATAAGCTGATACGCACCATTCAGCCCGAGGCAAATATTGCGATTTGCGGGCCGGATATCCGCTGGGTCGGCAACGAGGGCGGCAAAACGCGCAGCAGCGAATACTGCGTGGTACCGGAATATCTGACTAAGGCGGAAACGATTCAGAAGCATTCCCAGCAGACGCTGGACGGCGCAGCGGCGCTGCAGAAAATCTCCTCCAAGGACGAGGATTTAGGCTCCCGCGAGGTGATAAGCAAAAACGCAAGCCTCGTCTGGTATCCCGCAGAGGTGGATGTTTCCATCCGTAAGGGCTGGTTTTATCCGGGCGGCGGCAAGGTCAAAAGCGCCAAAAAGTTGTTTGATATTTACCTGCGTTCGGTCGGCGGCAACGCCTTTTTCCTGCTGAACGTTCCGCCCACACCGAAGGGTGTTATCTGCCGTAAGGACGCACGACGACTGAAAAAGCTCGGGGATAAAATCCGTGCTGTCACGGCAAATCCCGTGCTGGAGCAGCGTTTCGGCGAGCTGAGGGATACCGACGGCTATATCGAATTTAAGTTCGATTCGGCTAAGCAGCTGCGCTACTGCGTGTTTAACGAGGACATCACGCACGGACAGCGGATTGAAAAATTTGAACTGTTTCTGCTCAAGCCAAATGGCAAATATAAACGCGTTTACAACGGAACGACGGTCGGCATGAAAAAGATTATTCCGTTAAAGGGCAGCGCCATCGGCGCTATGCTGCTGATACGTCAGTCCAGAAGCACGCCGTTTATTGAAAAAATCGGCTTTTATGAGGCATAAAACCACTTGATTTATATCCTGTATCAATGGTATAGTATTATTAGACGAAAAAGGTGTTAAGAGAGGATTGACTATGCTCCCGAAAAAGAAACCGAAAGGACTGAATATCATCATTGTAGGCTGCGGCAGAGTTGGCTCGACGCTGGTGGAGCAGCTTTCTGCCGAAGGGCACGATATTACAATTATTGATAAGAATGCCGCCAAGGTGGCGGAACTGACGGATTTGTACGACATTATGGGCATCGTCGGCAACGGCGCTTCCTTCGGCGTACAGATTGAAGCCGGCATCAAGGAAGCCAATCTGATTATCGCAGTGACGGAAAGCGACGAGCTGAATCTTCTGTGCTGCACGGTGGCAAGGCGTGTGGGTGACTGCGCTGCCATCGCCCGTGTACGTGACCCCGATTACAGCATTGAAATCGGTTATCTGCGCGAAAAGCTCGGGCTTGCCATGATTATCAATCCGGAGCTGGAGGCTTCGCGTGAGATGTCGCGCATTCTCTGCCTGCCCTCCGCGCTGGAGGTGGACGCTTTTGCCCACGGTCAGGCGGAGATGGTCAAATTCAAGGTGCGCCGCGGCAGTATGCTTGACGGTATCAGCATTGCCGAAATCGGCGCCAAGACGGAAAATATCCTTGTCTGCGCCGTGGAGCGCAAGGGCGAAATCTTTATCCCGTCCGGCAACTTTGTCATTCAGGCGGAGGACGTGATGTCCTTTGTGGCACCGCGTAAAACGGCGCGTGCCTTTTTCCGCAAAATCGGCAATTCCACCACGCAGGTGAAAAATACGCTGATGGTCGGCGGCGGCAACTCTGCTTATTATCTTGCCAAGCAGCTGCTGCATATGGGCATTGACGTGAAAATTATTGAGAAAAATCACGCCCGTTGCGAGCGTCTTAGTGAACTGCTGCCGAAGGCTGTTGTCATCAACGGCGACGGCACGGACGAGGAGCTGCTGCGCGAGGAGGGCATTGAAAATGTGGAATCCTTTGTGCCGCTGACCGGCTCGGATGAGGAGAATATCCTGCTCACGCTTTATGCGCAGCAGGCGTCCAAGATCAACGCCAAGGTCATTACAAAGGTGAACCGCATTACGTTTAACTCTGTTATCGAAAACCTTGACCTCGGCTCGGTTGTCTATCCGCGCTACATCACAGCCGAGGCGATTATCGCCTATGTCCGTGCCAAAACGGCGTCGCGCTCGAGCAATATCGAAACGCTCTCCTATATGTTTGACCACCGCGTTGAGGCGATCGAATTCAGAGTGGATGCGGAATATAAGCACCTGACGAATATCCCGCTGATGAGCCTGAATTTAAAGAAAAACCTGCTGATTTCCTTTATCAACCGCCACGGAAAGATTATTATCCCCTCCGGTCAGGACAGCATCAAACCGGGCGACACCGTGATGATTGTTACCACGCACACTGGCTTCTCGGAAATCGGAGATATATTAGACTAAACTTTTTCGGAACTGTTTATGAATCTGTCAATTATCAGAAGAATAATAGGATATGTTTTATTGCTTGAGGCAGGGCTGCTGCTTTTGCCTTGGGTTGTTTCGCTTTACTATCGTGAGGAGCAGGGAACGGCGTACATCATCGTGTCCGCCGTCTGCCTCGTCTGCGGCGGGCTGCTCTCGATTCGGAAGCCGCGCAACACGGTATTTTATCTGAAGGAGGGCTGCGTGGCAACGGCGCTGTCATGGATAGCGCTGTCGCTCTTCGGCTGTATTCCGTTTATGATTACGGGCGAAATTCCGTCGTTTCTGGATGCACTGTTTGAAACGGTGTCCGGCTTCAGCACGACGGGCGCCAGCATTCTTGACGATGTGGAGGCAATGTCGCACTGTTCACTGTTCTGGCGCTCGTTCACGCACTGGATCGGCGGTATGGGCGTGCTTTTGTTCATCATGGCGGTAGTGCCGCTTTCCGGCGGCTCAAACATCAACCTGCTGCGCGCGGAAAGCCCCGGTCCCTCGGTCAGCAAGCTGGCGCCGAAGATGAAGGAAACGGCGCGTTTTCTGTACATCTTCTACTTTGCCATGACGATTGCGATGATTCTGTTCTTAGTGGCGGGCAGGGTGCCGTTTTTTGACGCGGTTACCACGGCGTTCGGTACGGCAGGCACCGGCGGTTTCAGCATTAAGCGCGACTCGATTGCAAGCTATTCCTCCTACGCCAAGTGGGTAATTATCATCTTTATGACGCTGTTCGGCGTGAACTTTAACGCGTATTTCTTCGCCGTGCACCGTCAGTTTAAAAAGGCGTTTTCCATCGAGGAGGTCAGATGGTATTTTGCCACCATTCTCGTGGCGTTCGGCTTGATTTTCTACGACCTCAAAACAATGCACGACAGCACGTTCAAGGCAATTACGGACTCCGCTTTTCAGGTGTCTGCCGTGATTACGACTACCGGCTTTACAACGGATAACTTTGACGCCTGGCCTGAGCTGGCAAAAACGGTTATTCTCGGCTTAATGTTTATCGGCGCCTGTGCCGGCAGCACCGGCGGCGGTATGAAAATTTCGCGCTTTATGGTCGTGTTCAAAAACCTGCTGCGAGAAATTCATTATTACATTCACCCGAAAAGCGTCAGAAAGGTGAAGATTGACGGCAAGCCGATTTCCCAGGAAATCATCCGCACGACGAATATTTACTTCATCACGATTATCTTCATTTTCTGCTTCTCGCTGCTGCTGCTCTCGTTGGAGGGCAACGACTTTTCCACCAATTTCTCCGCTGTGCTGACCACACTCAACAACGTCGGTCCCGGCTTTAGCAAGGTCGGTCCCACGGGTAACTTTGCGTTCTTTACGCCGCTTTCAAAGATTGTGCTGATTGTGGATATGCTGGCAGGCAGACTGGAGCTGTACCCGATTTTAATCCTGCTGAATCCGACGATCTGGAAGGATACGCTTACTCAGACCGGCAACGGCATCAAGCGCAGAATGAGCAAATAAACGGTTATCAAATGAATAAATCACCTGCTGATACGAATACTATCAGCAGGTGATTTTTATGTTTCTGATGTGTCTGAAAGCGTTTTTGATCGGCGGCATTATCTGTGTGATCGGGCAGCTGCTGATTGACTACACGAAGCTGACGCCGGCGCGCATCCTGACAGGGTATGTCGTCACGGGCGCCCTTCTCGGCGCGGTGGGCGTATATGAGCCGTTTGCCGAATGGGCCGGATGCGGCGCGACCGTACCGCTGACA
>CALGGQ010000284.1 GCA_937915775.1 uncultured Clostridia bacterium
CGACCACCGAGATCTACACTCTTTCCCTACACGACGCTCTTCCGATCTAATATTATTCTGTTATTTCATTGTATATTTGCATTTTGGGTAGTTCGGGCATCCGTAAAATTCACCGTATTTTCCTTTACGAAGAACAAGTGGAACTTTGCAATACGGACAGATTCTTTGTTCCTTCATTTCTTCTAAATTCTGTTTGTATTCCTTCACATTTTCTTTATGCTGATAGCGTGCCTCTTTGCCTGTGTGCTGATGGGTTTCAATATACTGATATATCTCTTGCTTCTTGCTTTCATCAAATACAGCAGGTTTATCCTTTGCAATTAAGCGTATCCCTTTGTCCATTGCCGGAAGAGAACTACATACCACCGTATCAATAACATCAGTAGTATTGATGTTGGAAACCTTGAAATCGTTACAAATTATGGTGAGGATTGAAAAGCAGGGTATATCGCCAAACTCTTTTAATAATTCCTTTAAGTATTTGATATGTTTTTTGTTTTGCTTTAACGGACTATAAATGTTATATTTTTTACCGTATTTATAGTAATACCATTGTGATTTTGTTCCATCACCGTATATCTTGGCATCCTCAAACATTTTCACTTCAACAACATAGATGCCCTTGGTTCCTATCATTAGCATATCAATTTGTGAAGTATATCCTTCTGCACCGTCAATCAGAACATCGTGCAAAACAAGCGTATCTGTAAACATTTTAGCATAACGCTCTGTCAACCATTCACCGAAGCTGCCGTGCAGCTCATTCCTTGTTGGTATTCTATTTATAATATCAAGTAATCCCATATCTATACCTACTTATAAATTTGATGTTTTTATTATACCATTCTGAAAGCAATAAAACAATATAGGAACTGAATTGCTTTTTTCGTTCATGATTGCAAATCTAATTGTAAGGTTTTTGACATTTACATTTTTTCATTATTAAAAAGATAAGTTAAAAATTATGTCACAGACTGTAGCGAGCATAGGATTTGTACTGCCAAATCCTGAAAGAAAAACAGACCGAAAGAGAATTATTCTTTCAGTCTGTTAGCGATATGTTGCACAGCAACACGATATAATTTGCGTTGCAAATTGCGATATATTTCGCTTTGCTCAATGCGATATAATATAAATCCTAAAATAACACGTGCCAAAGGCACATATCGCACGATAGTATATCACGCACGAATGTGCATATCGCAAATCCGTCAGGATTTATATCGCTGAGCGACCTTCTTTATGAAAGGTCGCTCACGGCATCCTGTTTTTTTATTTGATAAACTTGTCAATCGCGTTGGAGAGCTCGTTAATCATTTCCATATCGCCGTCCTCCACCGCGTGGACCATGCAGTGCTCCATATGGTCCTTTAATATCACCTTGCCGGTGTTATTGATAGCGGATTTGACCGCGGCGAGCTGCACGAGTACGTCCGAACAGTCCTCGTCGTTTTCCACCATCTGCTTGACCTTCTGCAGATGACCGATGGCGCGCGCCAGGCGGTTAGATACTTCGCGGCGGTGCTCCTCGGAATGGTGATGGTGATGAGAATGGGTGTTATGTTCGTCCATAGCGTTTCCTTTATTTAAAGTAGTTGACGCCGCTCTCAAAGATTTTCATATCCTTTTCAAACGGAACGTTCTGATACTGATGGCTGCCCTTACGCTCGCTGTGCCCCATCTTGCCGAGCACTCTGCCGTCCGGCGAGGTGATACCCTCTACCGCGCAGACGGAGCCGTTCGGATTAAACGGCATATCGGCGCAGACCTCGCCGTCCAGGTTGACGTACTGCGTGGCGACCTGACCGTTTTGAATCAGCCGCTGCATCACGTCGTCACTCGCGACGAATCTGCCCTCGCCGTGGGAAATCGGCACGGCAAAGATGTCGCCGGCGTTGACAGAGCTGAACCACGGTGATTTCACGCTCGTGATGCGTGTGTACGCCATCTGGGAGATATGTCTGCCGATGGTGTTAAAGGTCAGCGTCGGATCGGTTTCCTTCGTTTCGGTAATCGCGCCGTACGGCACCAGACCGAGCTTAATCAGCGCCTGGAAGCCGTTGCAGATGCCGAGCATCAGTCCGTCGCGGCAGTTCAGCAGCTTGGTAATGGCTTCGCTCACGCGCGGGTTGCGGAAGGTGGTGGCGATGAATTTGCCCGAGCCCTCCGGCTCGTCACCGCCGGAAAAGCCGCCCGGCAGCATCACAATCTGGCTCGTTTCAATCTCTTTCACCAGCCGGTCAATCGTTTCGTTAATGGCGGCGGAGGAGAGGTTGTTCACCACGAGAATCGTCGGTTCAGCGCCCGCCTTTTCAAAGGCGCGTGCGGTGTCCACCTCGCAGTTCGTTCCCGGGAAGGCGGGAATGAGCACCTTCGGCTTGGCTACCTTATTTTTAGCAATGAAGATGCTGCGCTCGGTGTAAAGCGGCACGTCGTACGGCATTTTTGCCGCCTTGCATGCGTCAGTCGGGAACACCTTTTCGAGCTTCTTCGTCCATGCGTCAATCAGATCGTCGCAGGTGTAAACGGTGCCGTCCAGAATAAAGACGGCGTTATCATTCGTCGTGCCGAGCACCGTGCCGTCGTAATCGGACGGATTGGCGACCTCAATCACGAAGGAGCCCTGCAGCGGGGCGAACAGCATTTCGGCGTTGAGTCCCTGCGCAAAGGTAAAGCCGAGCTTATCGCCAAACGCCATCTTGCAGATTTGCGCCGCAGCGCCGCCCTCTTTTACAACGGAGGCGGCGAGAATCGAGCCGTCGCGCACACCGGCGCAAACGCTCGTCATCAGATCCATTGCCGCGTCGTAATCGGGCAGACCGCTCGCTTCGTCAACAGGAATTTCCAGCAGCTTGACCGTACTGCCGGCACGCTTGAATTTTGCCGAACCTGTTTTTGACGCCTTGCTCACGCCGACGGCAAACGATACCAGCGTCGGCGGTACGTCCAGGTCATTAAACGAGCCGCTCATACTGTCCTTACCGCCGATGGACGGCGTTTTGTAGCCGAGCTGCGCGGACAGTGCGCCGAGCAGCGCCGCCGTGGGTTTGCCCCAGCGCGTCGGAACATCGTTTAGTCTTTCAAAATATTCCTGGAAGGTGAGCCTTGCTTTCGACGGGTCGCAGCCAACTGCCGCGAGCTTTGCCAGCGATTCCGTCACCGCAAAGGCAGCGCTGTGGAACGGCGACCAGGCGGACAGCTTCGGAATGAAGCCATACGCCATCACAGAAGCCGTGTCGGTTTCGCCGTGCAGCACGGGCAGCTTGGCGACCATCGCCTCCTCGGGCGTCAGCTGGTATTTGCCGGCATAGGGCATCAGCACGGTTGCCGCGCCGATGGAGGCGTCAAAGCGCTCCACCAAGCCCTTTTGCGAGCAGACCTCCAGACGTGAAAGATTGGCTTTCAGCGCCTCGGCGTTCGTCATATTTTCGAGTGCGGCGGGAACAGACGTGCGGTAATCCTTGTCCGCCATCGCGGCGATTTCCGCCTTTGCGTGCTGCACCACTCCGTTGGTGTTTAAGAAATCGCGGGATAAGTCAACGATTTTATCCCCGCGCCAGGTCATCTCCAGACGGTTATTGTCCGTCACCTCGGCAACCACTGTCGCCTCCAGGTTTTCACTGTCGGCAAGGGCAACAAAGCGGTCAATATCGGCTTTGTCAATGACAACCGCCATACGCTCCTGCGATTCGGAAATCGCCAGCTCCGTGCCGTCCAGACCGTCGTATTTCTTGGGTACTTTATCCAAATCAATTTTCAGCCCGTCCGCGAGCTCGCCGATAGCAACGGAAACGCCGCCTGCGCCAAAATCGTTGCAGCGCTTAATCATTCTGGCAACGTCGGGGTTGCGGAACAGACGCTGTATTTTACGCTCCGTCGGCGGATTGCCCTTTTGCACCTCGGCGCCGCAGGTTTCAATCGAAAGGGAATTGTGCGCCTTGGAGGAGCCGGTCGCGCCGCCGCAGCCGTCGCGTCCTGTGCGTCCGCCCAGCAAAATGATCACATCGCCGGGATCGGAGGTCTCACGCTTCACATTTTTTCTCGGAGCGGCGCCCATCACGGCACCAATCTCCATTCTCTTCGCCACATAGGCGGGATGATAGATTTCCCTGACATAGCCGGTCGCCAGACCGATCTGATTGCCGTAGGATGAATAACCTGCCGCGGCGGTTGTCACGAGTTTTCTCTGCGGAAGTTTTCCGGGAATTGTTTCGGATATGGGTTTCAGAGGGTCTGCCGCGCCGGTAACTCTCATTGCGGCATATACATAAGCTCTGCCCGAAAGAGGGTCTCTGATTGCACCGCCAAGACATGTTGCTGCGCCCCCAAAAGGTTCTATCTCTGTGGGATGATTGTGTGTTTCATTTTTAAAAAATACAAGCCAGTTCTCGGTCTTTGATCCGTCACCGTAGTCCACCTCTACAGGTACAACAACTGTGCAGGCGTTGTTTTCCTCAGACTCCTCCATGTCTGTAAGTTTTCCGTCTTTTTTAAGCTTCTTCATTCCCATTAGGGCAATATCCATGAGGGAAATGAATTTTTCTTTTTTCATATCATCAGTTGTATAAAGAGCATCCCTTGCAGAAAGATATTCC
>CALGGQ010000285.1 GCA_937915775.1 uncultured Clostridia bacterium
ATCGGGCGGAATAACGGTATTCTTCATACGGTGGAAAACGGCTTTATCGCACCGTCTGCGTTCCTGACGTATATGCTCTCAACGCTTGTTATCCTGCAGGTGTGGTACACCACGGTGATGTTTATCAACAAATACGGCTGCAACGGCGTGCAGGAAAATGTTGCCATTTTCATCAATATGTACCTTCTGTACTATATGGCGCAGGGAACGCGCGCGGACTGGCAGGATTTTTATCTACGCTATAACATCGCATGGATGCTGATATTGTTGAATCTGGCGCTGCAGTATTTCATCAAGCTCAAAAAGATGCCGCAGGGGATGCCGTGGATTACGGCGCATATCAAGCGCAATCTGCTGATATTCGCCGTGCAAATTATCATCATCGCTGTTTCCATTCCGGTTTTCCTTATTACAGGTATACCGCTGGCGCCCTTGGCAATGGCGGTCGGTATTGTTCTTCTGCTGCTTTCCGAAAAAGTGAACAGCTTTGTGGAGGGCGATTTTGCGCATCTGACAGAGCGGATTATGCTCTATGTTGTTTTTACTTTCGGCGAAATGATTATCGGCATTGCCGACTATTTTGAGGGCGAAATTGGGTTTAACACAATCTATTTTTCCTTGATGGCGTTTTTAATTGTAGCAGGGTTATTCATCAGCTATGGCTTCGTATATGATAACGTGATTAACCGCGAAATGTCCAATTCCGGAACAGGGTATATGCTGCTGCATATCGTGCTGATTACAGCGCTCAATAATATCACGACAGCGCTTGAGTTTATGCGGATGGAGGAAATTTCCGCTATACCGAAAAATATCTTTATTGTGCTGTCGATTATTCTTTATTTTCTGTTCCTGTTCCTGCTTGAAAAATACGCGATAGTTCGCTGCAAAGCACATCTGAAATTCTACGCCGTTGTTGCTCTGATGTCGCTTGGCTTCATTGTACTGATGATACTGTTCTATCGCAATTCCTACATCAGCATTGCCGTTTCGGTACTTTACATCTACGCTGTTTTCGGTTATCTGTTTTTAAATGTGAAACGGATGAAAAACAACCAAGCAAAATAGAAGCGTCTGCATTGCAGACGCTTTTTTGATTAGTCGGTAATTCTGATTTCAAAGGTATCCTTGCCGGCCCATTCAAAGTTCTTTTTGTCAGCGCCGACTTCAAAATTATATCTGACGATGCCGAGGTCAACCTTGCTTTCGGGTCCGATACCGGCTTTAATCTTAACGCGGTTGCTGATGCCGTCGAGGTTGATGGAGAATTTTTGCTGGTTGGTCGCCGTCGGGGCGAGCAAAGCAGCATCAACGCCTCTCTTGAACCAGAGCGGTGCACTCTGAATATCGTAGCAAACCTGCTCCGGTGTTTTGGATTTTCTTTCTTTACCCTGTGTTTCGCCGTAGCCGATAGCGATGACAACGGTCAGCTTTTCGCCCTTATCCACGGTAAATGCACCGGGGATTTTTTTATAGCTAAGGGCAACCCAGCAGGTGTTGAGCCCCATCATCTGTGCTTCCAGTACGATTTTCTGGCCGAAGTAGCCGCATTTTTCATCGAGTGTTTTGCTTTTCGGACCGACAAGTGCGATGTAATTCGTTACGTTTTTGAAATTGCCGTAGCTGGCGATTTTGGAGGAAAATGCCTGCGGCTCGTTGCACACTAGCTGAATGTGCAGCTTACCGTCTCTGTTGCATTCGTCGATGATTTCCTGCAGCTTTGCCTTGACATCGTCCTCCAGCGGCTTGTCAAGGTATTGTCTTACACTGTGTCTGGCACGGAGGGCTTCCTGAATATCCATATTTGTTACTCCTTTGTTATTAGAATCTTTTACTGTAATCGCTTACCGGCTCGCCGAGCGTGCCGATGAAATCATATAGCTCTTTTGCAAATGCAGCAATCGGTGCTGCAATTTGCTTTTGTTCCCTCATCTGAAGCGAAACCTCGTTAATTGTTGCGGAAAAGGTACAGTAATCTGTTCCTTCAAAAACAGGCGGCACCGTTTCAACCTCTTTGCCGTTTAATAATGCCGTCAGCGTGTCGCTGAGCCGATGCTTTTCAAATAAAGCGATAACGGCTTGTGCCTGCTCCTTGGTCGGTTTGAAGGTCTTATCAATGATTTCCGCTTCGTTTTTGAATCTGACGGAGAAGGTGATATCCTCATCAATGATGTAAAAATGGATATCGCCTGCATAGGTAAACGCCGGTTTCGGACCTCCAAAGTTTCCGCTTTCATACGCTATTGTTGTAATGCTCATTCCGTCACCTCGCTACTCTTTGTCCACGGCTGACCGCAATAGATGCAGAATTTACTCGTC
>CALGGQ010000286.1 GCA_937915775.1 uncultured Clostridia bacterium
TCGGCTCGTTTACCGACAAGCACGGCGATATGCAGCGTCAGCACCATTATGCCGGCTCTGACGATAGAGCTGCTGAAACCTGCCAGCGCCATATAGGCGACGGTTACAACAACGGTAACGGCAGAAGCCGCGCGGCGCTGTGACAGTAGCTTTTTAAACACGAAATAAACCACACCGGTCACAACGGACAAATGCAAGCCGCTGACAGCCATTAAATGCGACACACCGGCATAGCGAAACAGGGAGCGCACCTCGTCCGTCACATAATACTTGTCGCCGGTTATCATTGCGGCAGCTATGGCACCTGCGTCACCCTTCACCGTTCTGACAAGCGTTTCAATGATATCATTACGAAGCCACAGTACAGCCTTCATAGGTGACGGAATCACAGTATCTGTCACGTTAAAATCATTCAGCCTTGCGCCGATATAAATGCTCCGGTTCCAGTAATGATAGGAAGTGCGTGCCGTATCTCCGATGGAATAAAAGGTGACGTTGCCTTCCGTCAGCGTATACGGCTCAGCCGTAATCGGTGTAGCAGAACTGACGTGCAGCAGGATATTCTGCGGCGCGCCCGGCAGCAGGACTTCCTTTGCCCTGACGGTATATTGGTAACTGCTGCCGTTGAACACCGGCAAATCGGTGATGTAAAACTGAATGGCAGCCGTTTTACCGTTTAGCGCTAAAATCGGAACAACCGACGCCTGATAGACGCACCAAAACACCAGGCACGCCAGCACGGCAGCACCGAGACACAGCGGCACGGACACTGCCTCACGGAAGTACCTGAGCAGCAGACTGGCAAGCAATAATACGGCAAGCCCGACTGCCACGATAGGAATCATTTCTTTCGGCAGGCAATTCAGCACCAACATGGTCAGTGCAAACGCAAAACCGATATGAGCAAAAATGCGTTTCATCGATTATTTTCTAAGCACTTCCAGCAGGAACGAAACGGAAAGCTTTGTGCCGCTTTTCACCTTATACTTATCGCGCACAGCAGCCTGACCGGGCATATCGCCGCCGATACCCTGCTGCACGGAATCCACCGTTACGGTAATATCGTTATCGCGGTCAATTTCCGCCACATGGGTAAAGCCTTCCAGCGCGTCCGGCGTATACGGCAGCGCGCTGAACAGCAACGGCTTATCGTAATATGCCGTAACCTTCACGCCGCTGTGCTTTTTATCCGTTAAGCTGAAATAGCGGACGTCTGACCTGGTGGATGATTCCTGCGGGCGCATATAGGTATATTCAAACTGCTCAAGCGGCATGGAATATTTGCCGATTTTATAACCTGTCTTACGGTCCGGATAAGACGGCGCAGGTCCTCTGCCGTACCACGCAATATTTGACAGCGCTTTATCCACACCGAAGGTAAAGCCGAAGCGCAGAATATCCGCTTTTGCAATACCGCTGTGATAGACCGCCAGCTTACCATCTGGGTAAACCGTATAGGAAACGTAAGCATCGCGCAGATTTTTCACATCCAGCGCAATTCTTACCTTAACGGCGCCGTTTTCCTGCTCCTCGCAAACCGTTTTGAGCGTCTTAATGCTGCGGGTTGCTTTCTGCCACTGATAGTAGCCGTTGAGCTTGATAAACGGCGGATCAAAATTAAAGATATCAATATCGTTATCCGTCAGCGCTCTGAAATAATTAGGCGCAAGCGGCGCGGTTAAAAGATTCTTTTCGCCGCTGTTGATTTCGGTCACACAAGCGTTTTCAATCTTCACGCTGAAGTCATCACCGGTGATTATGACCGTGTTGTTATTCTGTTCAAGGCTCAGCTTTTTGTCCGAAACAGGTTGCTCCGGCTTAGGCGCAGCGGAGAGAATAAACTGGTCAAAGGCAATCTCGGCATTGGATTTCAAGCCGAGCGTCTTTTTCTTCGTATGGAACGAAATGGTCAGGACGCATTCTCTGTCCTTCGGCACTGCGGAATAGTCATACGGAATGTCAATGAATTCCTCCTGCAGCGGTAAGAGCGAGAATTTATCCATCTCGCCGGACTGGAGTTCCTTGCCCTCACACTCTATTTTCCAGCGGCATTTAAATGCGGAAACATCGGTGAACAGGAAACGGGAACGGACGTTGAAGCGTCCCTTTGTTACGTCAAACGCCGTTGTGACAATCGGCTGATAAACGTGCTTTACCTCCCAGAACTGCGGATGCGGCTGACGGTCGGCACCGATAACGCCGTTGGCGCAGAAATAGGTGTTTGAGCCGGTCATAGCGGTGGTATTGATACCGCTGTACCAGTGCTTCGGTTCGTCCTTTTCATAGTCCGTGCCGTACAGCCAGTTGACCTTGCCGTCCTCATCAACCTTGCGGATTGCCTGGTCCACCCAATCCCAGATAAAGCCGCCGCACATATTCTCGTACTTTTCAAAGTCCTCCATATATTCGCGGAAGTTGCCGAGCGAATTTTCCATGCTGTGAGCGTATTCGCAAAGCAAAACGGGCTTGGTATACATTTCTGCCGCAATCGGCTTGGAATCCGCAGCAAGCTGATTTGCGATATTATCGTATAGCGAAATCGTAATCGGTGTTTTGGTACCGAGCTTTTCCATCGTCGCTTCATCGGGATACATACGCGAGATAACGTCGCTCTTGGTGAAGTTAAAATCGCCCTCATAATGGAACTGACGGGTATCGTCAAGCGCGAGCGCCGCTTCCTTCATCTTCATAAAGTTATCGCCGTCACCCGCTTCATTGCCGAGCGACCACATAAAGATGCAGGGATTATTCCTATCACGCAGCACCATACGCTCCATCTTATCAACGGCAAGCGCCGTCCACAGCGGATTGGAGCCGGGAACGCCCTTGCGGCGCACGCCATGGCTCTCTAAATCGCATTCATCCATCACATAGAAGCCGTATCGGTTGGCAAGCGCATAAAAATACGGGTCATCGGGATAATGCGAGCAGCGAATGGCATTGATGTTGCACTGCTTCATCAAATCGAAATCCTCGGTATAACACTCCTTTGGAACAGCCCAGCCGTTATCAGGGTCATAATCGTGACGGTTCGTACCGCGCAGCATCAGCGGCATACCGTTAAAGAGCAGCTTTTCACCGATAATTTCGACCTTTTTAAAGCCGACCTCGTACGTCTTGACTTCTGTAACGGTATCGCCCTGTGACAGTTCCATCACCAGCTGATAGAGATTCGGCTGCTCTGCAGACCACTTTTTCGGTGCTTTCACGGTTTCTGTTAAGGTAACGGTTGCCGTCTCCCCTGCCTTGACCTCGACAGTGCTTTCACCGAGTGGGATTTCCTTTTCCGTATCGGAAATCAGATATGCTTTAACGGTGACTTCCGTGTCAGCATCCTCATAATTCTTAATGTAAGTATTGAGCGTAACGACGGAATCCTTGAACTCCTCGTCAAAATCCGTCTTGAAATAGAAGTCAAACAGACTTGCTTTCGGCTCTGCAAACAGATAGGCCTCGCGGTAAATACCGCTAGATCGGAAGAGCATCGTGTAGGGAAAGAGTGTAGAT
>CALGGQ010000287.1 GCA_937915775.1 uncultured Clostridia bacterium
GCTCTTCCGATCTGGCAAAAATAGATGCTCTTATCGTCGCCGATATCGGCCTGCTCATGCTCATAAAAAAATATGCCCCTGATATGGAGATACATATCTCCACTCAGACAGGCATTGTAAACTATGTGACAGCAAGAGAGCTCTACAATATGGGCGCCAAGAGAGTTGTGCTCGCAAGAGAGCTCTCACTTGAGGAGATCGCTGAGATAAGGGCTAAAACAAGTCCCGACCTTGACATTGAGACCTTTGTTCACGGTGCGATGTGCGTTTCCTTCTCGGGAAGATGTCTCCTATCTCAGTATCTTGTGAACCGCGACGCAAACCGCGGAGAGTGCGCACAACCTTGCCGCTGGGGATACCATCTTGTCGAGGAAAAGCGCCCCAACGAATTCTTCCCTATATTCGAGGACGAAAAAGGTACATATATCCTCAATTCCAAGGATATGTGCATGATAGAGCACATTGACAAGCTTGCAAAGGCAGGAGTTACCAGTCTAAAAATCGAGGGCAGAGCCAAGAGTGAATATTACACGGCGATTGTGACGTATGCTTACCGTCACGCGATGGATGAATACCTTGCAGGCGGCAGAAAGGCGGATTTTATTCCGTCGCAGTGGATACGTGATGAGATGGAAAAAATGAGCCACCGTGAGTATACGACAGGCTTTAATTTCGGTCCTATCGTAGATGGGCAGGTTGTCAATTCCGGCGGCTATATCCGCAATTGGGATGTCTGTGCGCTCTATCAGTCCTATGAAAACGGACGGCTGACGGTTGCGCAGCGTAACCGCTTTTATCAGGGAGACGAGTTAGAGGTCGTGGAGCCGGATAAGCAGCCGTACAAAATCACCGTTAAGGATTTGTATAATGAAAATGACGGGGAATATACCGAGGTTGCCAATAAAGCGACGGACATCTATTCCTTTGCCTGTGAAACACCGATTTCACCGGATGCGATTTTAAGAGTCAAAAGAAGTTAAAAGTTATAAAATCACCCCTTCCGTTCACAATAGGAAGGGGTATTTTTATGCGTAAAAGAATGATTATCAGCACCGTTATGGTAGCGCTTTTTTCCTGTGCTTTGCTTGTCAGAATTTGTTATATTGCCGTTTCCGGCGCTTACACAGTATCAGATAGTTATAATTCCTATTCCGTTCTTCTTGATAATGTTGAGCCGTATATTTATGACTGCCATTTTACGAAGCTGACGAATAACAGGTTGACCTATCTCGCCGTACTGAAACCGAATGAAAAAACGTTAGCCGCGCTGCCAACACTATTTTCTGACACATCCAATATTATTGAGGAACTGAAACAGGGAAAACCGCTTGTCAAAAGTGTGAATGTTTCATACCACAGAAGCATCAGAATTTTCGCATCATATGAAAGCGAGAGCACCTGCCGTCAGCTGCTTGATAGGAATTCCTCAGGCTTAATGAAATATCTGCCGTCTTCTGTGGGAAATCGAAAAATTTCGTTTTATGTGGACGCCTTAGGGCGTATGCTCAGCGGTGATGAGGGAAGAATTGTTGATAATAATTACGACAGTCAACAGGGCTTGCAGTTAACGCTTGATAACAGAATTCAGCAGATAACGTATGATGCCTGCAGTAAGATGAAAAGCGGCTGTGCCGTAGTGATGAATGTTGCAGACGGCGCCGTTCTTGCCGTTGTAAATAAGCCTGACAGCAGTTATCTCAACAAGGCTTTTACATTATTTCCGGCTGGCTCCGTGTTTAAAGTTGCTGTCGCCGCTTCCGCGTTAGAACATCATCTCAATCCGTCGTTCGACTGCACTGGCAGCATTCAGGTCGGTAACATAACCTTTTCCTGCCAGAAGCACAAAGCGCACGACACGCAGCATTTAAAAGAGGCGCTGGCGAATTCCTGCAACTGCTATTTTGTTAATCTTGCCTTGCAGCTTGGTGCGGAAAATCTGCTTGAAATAATGGCAGCTCTTGGATTTGATGATAAAACGAAAATCTACGATGGCTGGCAAATTCAAAATGCTTCTCTGCCGACTGTTGATGATCTGCGCTCAAAAGGACAGCTTGCACTGCTCGGCTTCGGGCAGGGAAAGCTGCTCGTAACGCCGCTGCAAATTGCATCAATGCTCTGTACTGTCGCTAACGGCGGCACATACCATTCTCCGTATCTGGTAACGTACACCGTCGATGACAGCGGCAAAAAAACAGTATATCTCAATGATAAAAGCAGCGAAACGGTGCTGCATCATCGGGAACTGCTCGATTATCTTCGCTATGTCGTCACTGACGGGACAGGGAAAAGCGCTGATTATCTCTCTCAGTCAGCCGGAAAAACAGCAACGGCGCAGACAGGGCAGTACCGTAACGGCGAAGAAATCCTGAACACTTGGTTTGCCGGCGTATATCCGTATGAAAAGCCGCAGTATGCCGTCGTTATTATGACAGAGGACGGCATAAGTGGAGCTACCGATTGCTGTCCGATATTCCGTACGATAGTTGAAAACCTTTCAGCTTTGTGATATAATGATAAAAAATCACAAAGGAGAACAACGATGGCAAGCTCAAAGACCAAAACCCTTCTTGTTTTTAAATATCTCAACGATTATTCCGATGAGAATAATCCGCTTTCCACCACGGAACTGATTGAAATGCTGAGCAAGGACGGGATTAAGTGCGAACGCAAGTCCATTTATGCTGATGTTCAGACGCTGAACGAAATCGGCTTTGACATTGTTTCAACCCTCTCACCGAAGCGCGGCTTTTTTATGGCGACGCGCCGTTTTGAATTGCCGGAGGTGCGCTTGCTGTTAGACGCTGTTTCCTCGGCAGGCTTTATTACGCCTCATAAAACGCAGGAGCTTGCGCTGAAGCTGGAATCATTGGTGTCAAAGAATCAGGCTAACGCCTTAACCTCACAGGTTTATATTGACACTGATTTCAAGTGTGATAATGAGGAAATCTATTATGTGATCGACTTTCTGCACGAGGCGATTATCCGCAAACAGAAGGTGTCGTTTAAATATAAGCGCAGAAATATTGATAAGAAGAATAAGAAGTCTTATACTGAAAAGTCGTTCAAGGTGTCGCCGTATGCGCTTATCTGGAAGGACGACCATTATTATCTCGTTTGTAATAATGCAAAGTATGATAATCTGATGAATCTTCGTCTTGACCGAATCCGCAAGATTGAACTGTTAGACGAGCCTGCAAGAGCGGTCAGCGAGGTCAGCGAGTATCATGATACTTTTGACGTAGCGGATTACTCCTCTAAGATGTTTAATATGTTCAGCGGCGAAACCGCCAAGGTAACCCTGCAGTGTCACCTCGATTTGCGTGAGGAAATGATGGATCGCTTCGGCGCTAAAATCCCACTCGTCGCTGTTGATACCGACCATTTTGAAACGACGATTGACGCCGCTGTCTCCGACGGCTTCGTCTCTTGGATTATGACCTTCGGCGATCAGATTAAGGTCATCAACCCCGCCTCCCTTGCCGAGACAGTCAAAACCAAAGCCCAGCGCATCGCTAAACAGTATCAATAAAAAAGAGCCGCAAGGTGACCTAGTCAATAGTTAGTAGACACAAAAAAGAATTAAGCTACCAGTTCAA
>CALGGQ010000288.1 GCA_937915775.1 uncultured Clostridia bacterium
CGTATTTCCATTTTCATCTACATCAATGCGGAAGGCAGCCGGTGATTTGGAAAGACCGGGCATCGTCATAATGCTGCCGGCAAGGCAGACGATAAAGCCGGCACCGCTTGACAGGCTCGCGGAGGAGACGGTGATGCGGAAATGCTCCGGTCTGCCGAGCAGCTTCGGATTATCGGAAAGGCTGTACTGCGTTTTCGCCATACAAACCGGCATCTTATCGGCACCGAGCTTGATAAAGCCGTCAATCGCCTGCTTCGCTTCCTTGGTATAATCCACACCGTCTGCGCCGTAAATCTCGCGTGCAATGGTTTCAATCTTTTCATAGACCGGCATATCGTCGGGATACAGGTGACGGAAGTGGTTTTCCTGCTCGCACGCTTCAACCACCTTTTCGGCCAGCGCCGTGCCGCCGGTACCGCCCTCGGCAAAGCACTTGGTTACGGCAAAATCGGCACCCTTTTCTTTGCAGAACTGCTCCACAAAATCAATCTCCGCTTGCGTATCGGCATAGAAATGATTGATGGCAACGACAACGGGAACACCGTATTTTTTAAGATTTTTTATATGTGCGCCGAGGTTCACGCTTCCCTTTTTCAGCGCTTCCAGATTCTCGCTTTTCAGCTCATCCTTCGGCACGCCGCCGTTATATTTCATCGAACGCACCGTTGCTACCAGCACGATACAGCTCGGCTTCAGACCGGCAAAACGGCATTTGATATCCAGAAATTTTTCTGCGCCGAGGTCAGAGCCGAAGCCCGCTTCGGTAATCGTATAATCCGCGAGCTTCAATGCGGTCTTTGTGGCACGGATAGAGTTACAGCCGTGTGCAATATTCGCAAACGGACCGCCGTGCATAATAGCGGGCGTATTCTCCAGCGTCTGCACGAGATTCGGCTTAATCGCCTCCTTGAGCAGCACCGTCATCGCGCCGTTCGCCTGAATATCGCGGCAGTAAACCGGCTCGCCGTCATAGGTATACGCAACGAGAATATTGCCGAGTCTGCGCTTTAAATCAAACAAATCCTCGGCAAGGCAGAGAATCGCCATCACCTCGCTGGCGACCGTGATGCAGAAGTGGTCCTCACGCGGCACACCGTTGAGTCTGCCGCCGAGCGAACAGATGATATTGCGCAGTGCGCGGTCATTGATGTCAAGGCAGCGCTTCACGAGCACCTGACGAGGGTCAATATTTAACTCATTACCCTGCTGAATGGAATTATCCAGCATGGCGCACATCAGGTTATTCGCGGCGGTAATCGCGTGCATATCGCCGGTGAAATGCAGGTTGATATCCTCCATCGGAACTACCTGAGAATAGCCGCCGCCGGCAGCACCGCCCTTGATACCGAACACGGGGCCGAGAGACGGCTCACGCAGCGCGACAATCGCGTTCTTGCCAATCTTAGCCATTGCCTCGCCGAGACCGATGGACACCGTTGTCTTGCCCTCGCCGGCAGGAGTCGGGTTAACAGCCGTCACGAGTATCAGCTTGCCGTCCGGCTTGTCCTTGAATCTGTCAAACACGCTGTCGGACAGCTTGGCTTTATAATGGCCGTACGGCTCGATTTCGTCAGCGGAAATGCCGATACTTTCGGCAATCTCTGTAATGTTTTTCATTTTCGCAGCCTGAGCGATTTCAATATCAGTGAGCATAATATCCCTCCGCATCGTTTGATAGGTTTAGTATAGCATATTGCCGCCATAATTCCAATGACAAAATTGTACAATAATATTGAAAATTGATGACATAATTATTATAATATGTATGATATATTCTGAGGAAAGGAGACGTCATGAAAAATTCAATAGCGAAAAGACAGAGTTTCACCGAATTTCTCAAGGGCAGCGATTTTCTGACGCTGCTGCTGGCGCTTCTGGCCTCGGCTTACGGCTTGGCGCTGGTATACAGCGCGACGTATAAAAACCTGACGGACGGAAGGCTTATCAGCAGCGATGTGCGCTCGATGTTTGTTTCCATCGCCATGGGGCTGATTATCGCCGTTATCGTTTCGAATATCGACTATGAGATTATTTCCAAGCTCTGGCCGCTGGTGGCGGCAGGCTGTGTCGGGTTGATGGTATTCACCTTCTTCTTCGGTGTGGCACCGCCTTCCAGACCGGATGCGAAAAGCTGGCTGGATTTAAAGGTGTTCTACTTCCAGCCGTCAGAGCTGCTGAAGGTCGGCTTCATCATCTCATTTTCCTACCATCTGGATATGGTGAGGGATAAAATCAACGAGCTGAAAACGGTTATTCTGCTGCTAATACACATCGCTGTGCCGGTCGGGCTGGTGATGATGACAGGTGACGCCGGAAGCGCGCTGATTTTTATGATTATGTTCATTGGCATGCTGTTCTTTGCCCGTGTGCACTGGGGTTATTTTGTCGCCGGTATCTGCGCCGTTTTAGTTGGCTTCGTGGTAGCGTGGCGCGTCGGGCTGATTAACGGTCTGCAGCGGCAAAGAATTGTTGCGCTGTTCTATCCGGACAGATTTGAGGACGTCATGTACCAGCAGGAGCACGGCAAGATTGCGTTCGGCTCCGGCGGCTGGTTCGGTCAGGGCTATCTCCACGGCGATATGACGCAGGCGAAGGTCGGCGGCGTACCGGCTAATGAAAACGATATGGTACTGACCGTCGCCGGTGAGGAGCTCGGCTTTATCGGCGCTATGGCTGCCGTGCTGATTTTGGGCTTGCTGATTCTGCGGGTACTGCATAACGCTGCCGCAGCGAGAGATAACGTAGGCTATCTGATGTGCAGCGGCATCGCTGTGATGCTGTTTGCGCAGGTGCTTGTCAACGTAGGCATGGAGCTGGAGCTGCTGCCGTGTATCGGCATTACCCTTCCCCTGTTTTCTGCCGGTGGTTCCAGTTCGCTGTGTATCTATTTATCGCTCGGGCTTGCCTTTTCCATCTACCGCTTCTCACGCGCACCGAAGGAAACCCTGTTTTATACAAGATAAAAACGCATTGGCTTTTCGTCAATGCGTTTTTATGAATGATAATGATTTATACAGATCCGCCGTTATTGTTGGAATCTGCAATTCCTCCGCCGGATGAAGCGGTTGTCGTTTCCTCGTTGGAATCCGTCAGAACATCAACGGGGTTAAACAGAACCAACTCTGATTCCGGCTTACGGTACACTTGTTTCATACTGCTCCCTCCGTTTTCTTTCTTAACTATATTATAGCGCATCGTGCATTGCATTTCAATAGTAAAATAAAAGCAGCCGAACGCAAGGTTCCGCTGCCGCTGTTAGAATTCAATTTCACCGCCGGGGTTATCGCCGTCGCCGATACCGCCGTTCGGGTTGCTTTCGGTAATGACCGAAGCAATCGTAAACGTTTCAATCTCCGCCTCAGGAGGAATATAGGCTTTCTTTATCATCGGAAGTCCCCTCCTTTAGCTTATGCGTTTTCGGATGAAACGATGTCGCTGTAAACAACGGCTTCGATCTGACCTTCCTCGTAATCCTCGCCCGTCTTGCCGTTATTGAAGGTATACTGATACTTCACATAACCTCTGGCGTAGAACGGCGTATCATCCTTCGTGGTGAAGGAGTTGGAGAACTGATCGTTGACGGATTTCGGCGCTAACAGCTTCACAGCACCCGTATCGCCGATACCGAAGTCGCCTGCTGTTCTTGTCAGGACAGCGCCCTTTTCCACAATCTTCACAACGCCGTTGTTGATGGTATCGGTGTTCGCATACAGCGAGTAAACAATGTAGTTGCCCTTATCGCCGTTGGAGCTGAGCTTGCTGATGGTGCTGTAAACGAACGGCAGGTACTTCGAAGCATCACGCAGTGCGTAATAGAAGTATTCGTCGCCGCTGATGTTCACCTTGTTTTCACCGGTGCCGGCATAGTACATACCGTTTTCAAGCGTGATATCCACCAGCTCAATATCCGTATTGCTGTAGAATTTCAGCGTCTGGTTGTAGGAGACAGGTGTGTATCTGTCACCGGATTTGACAGCGATAGCGACGAAGTTATCCGCTGTGCTGGTCAGCTCTACCAGCTCGGTTTCTGTCTGGTGGCTCGTGGTTATGCCGTTATACGTAACGTTGCAGGTTGTAGCTCCGATCTTCGTGGCATTCAGCCGGAGCGTCCAGAGACCTTGCGTCGCAACCTCGTTGAGCTGCTTTTCGTTAACCGACTCGTTCAGGCTGAAGGCGTTGTTGGTGTAAGTGGAAAGCGTAATCGCCGCATCCGTCGGCTTAATCGTTACGTCACCCAGTACAATCTGCGAAGCAGTATACGTCGTTTTGCCGTCCGTTGTCTGGCTGCTTTCCGTCGCCGTGATAGCCGTATTGCTGTCAAGCAGGTACGCATAACCGATCTTGTTATACGGATTGTTCACCTTGACAAGCGTCTTGCCGTTTGTTACCGTCGGCAGGATGTACGCCGTAACCATGGTCTTTGCCTGTACCTGCAGCGAAAAGCTGTTCGTCAACGGAGTGTTGATAACTGTTTCCTCGCCGGTCACTTCATCAACTACTGTTTCTGAAGTGTATTCCACATCCGGATCCATCAGACGAGTTGAAGTCGTCAGCACATTGCCGCTGTCGTCGAGTGTTTGAATGACCCACTTGTAAACCGTACCGCCGGTCGCGGTGAAGTTCTGCGTTGTACCGTACTTTACATCGGTGTTTTCGGAAACGGTTGTCGCCGTACCGTTATCGCCAACCTGCCGCTTGAAGGTGACGTCATACTTAGTGGTATACTTGTAATCATCCTCGGCAGTATTGGCAACGTTGATAGCAGTCAGCATCGATGCAATCGCATCATCTACCATATCCTGCGGCTTTTCGCCGTCAGTGCCGACTGTACGTCTGGCAACGGTGTCATCTGTCATTCTGTCATAATCCGCTTCAGCATTCTTGATGATGTTATCGTTGTTATAACGCTCGTAGTCAACGGTGTCAACCGCGATCTGCAGCGGGTCATAGACCGACATATCCGCGAGGTTATGCTCGCCGTCGCCGCTTTCGTGGTCAAGGTTCGTGTGTGCAGTATTTCTCGCGCACTCAAAAATCGCCATATCACTGTTACCGGCAACTCTTTCCTTATAACGGGCAGCGTGCTGATTTCTCGGTGCCGTGGTCGTTTCGCTTTGGAGGTCGGAAGCAGCCGATTCAATCGCTTCGATTAATGCGGTAATCTCTGCCTGCGTTTTGTTGTAACCGTTGACAGCAACCTGTGCCATCGCGGTCTGTGCAGCAGAAACTGCTGCATCATATTCGTCATAGATACCCTCGGTATCGTCAAGGCAGGTCAGGTCGTACTGTGCTCTGATTTCCTCGATGCTGCCGAGCTCATCCATCAGCTCATAGTAATAGTTGCTGTCCTCTTCAGCGCCTGCCGGAAGGTCATCATTCGTAATGGTCAGAATATCCTCTTTAGCGCCGGTAGCGGAAAGAATGGTCGCTGCGTCCGTGCTGTCCGGAATGCTGACCTTGGTATCCTCTTTGTCAAGAAGATTGTAGATATCCTCGGCGCACTCATATGCTTCTGTTTGAGAATTAAAAGAGGTAAATGATTTCAGCGTTCCATCGCTGTTATAGGTTGCTACTAATCCGTTGTTGTAGGAATACTTTTCGGTATTCGCCGGGTCAACGTCGGTAAGTTGTGTCATATTGTAAAGGTACGTATCCAAACCGCCCTCGGAATAATCGCTGATGTCAAAACTGCTGTCTGTCAGAACAGACTTACCCTTTTCAATTCTTTCGTGAACGGGCTTGTAGTTAATAACAACAAGGGAAGGACGAATAATACTGGTAACACGGTCGCCGGTCGCGAAAGACCAAGTACCGCCTGTCGATGCGCCATACTTACCGGTAACGCCTGCCGTACGAGAACCAGGTGTTGATTCAGCAGTACCTGCCATACCAGCCCAAAGAGCAACAACTTCGTGATAATACTTATCAATGCCGGTATTGCTGTTAAAATCAGGAAGATTAATATATAGCCTATTAGCGTAATAATAATAGTTATTAACTGCGTCGACTGTTGAATTTGCTGCAGGCGAGAAGTAATTCTGCTGATCGTTCGTATAGTTACTTGAAGTACTTTGTCTATCCCAAACACCGCCGTCAGTTTTACCATTGTTTCTCAACATGCTATTGCTGGAAGTACGAATCAGTAACTGAACCAGTTCGTTATTAATTCTGTCCACCATTCCGTAATCGTCGGAGTTTTCAGAAATATTAGCAAGAGACAGCATCTGCTGAATTCTTTCGTTACCGTTTGCATCGGTACCGGTTTTCCATTTGCCTTCCAAACGCACTTCTGTACCCATCATTTTTTCAATCTGTGCAGCAGTTGCATTCGTTACAGCACCCTGGTTATCAGTAGCATATTCAGAATAGATAGTGTAACAGTGGAGTTTACGACCAGTGCCGCTCTCGTTCATATAGCCCATCATAATTGGTACACTGGCAATATAAGCACCGGAAGTAGAGGAAGTACCGTCAAGGTTAAAACGCTGGTCATCATTATCATAAACGGCAACGGCTCTCGGAACATAAAGGTTGGAGGTGTTATACTCCTGATTAAGACGGAGCAGACCGGGAGCTGTTGAATCCTTATAGCTGGAACCGGAAACCTCACGCTGAGGTGCTTTTCCCGCCCACACCAGGTTGCGATAGGAATCAATATACCACTGTGATTTCGGTGTGGAAACTGTATCCTGCTGGAACGCCTCATCAGCATAGGCATTGTAATTGCCGTAAACCATCGGCTCCATCGCATCCGTCGCTCTGTCAAGCGTTTTGGCAATCGCGTCTACGGAATGGGTAACGCTCTGGAAGGAAGTACCCTCTGCCGTTCTTAAAACATCCTCAAGCGCAGCAAGACCGTAGTCATACGCATTCGCATACTTGCAAGCCGTAACATAGGCATCATACGCCGGCTTCATATTGGTGAGCACCGTGCCGTCGTTCTTGATAGCATTCATCTTGGCTTCATACGCTCTGATAGTTCTCTTGAGGTTGGCAATAGACGCCGTAACGTTATCCGGCTTTGCCGTTTCGAGAAGCTCGATTGCGTTGTCAATATCAGTTTTTAACGTATTGGCAGCGTTTGCGATATTCGTACTGTAAGTATACTTTGTCGTATCGCTCGGGTTCAGCGAGGTGGCGGCGTCAAGCGCCTCAAAGAGCGGCATTAATACTTCGGTAATCGTGCCGCCGCCCTCAAGAATGGTTTCCTCAATGAACTCTCTGCTGAAGTAACCGGTATCGGAATACTTCTTAAGACTTGTCTTTAAAGCAGTAATCAGTTTTTCGTAATTGATAACGTAAATTGTGCTTGCCGAGTGCTCATAAGAATGGCCGTACACCGTTGCACTGGAACTCATTGCACGAGTGCTGGTACCGTTTTCAAAGTTCCACTTGGTGGATGAAAAAGATGTCAGCGTATCGTCATGCCCACTCGGGCGATAATATCTCAACGCATTTTTAACACTTGCAAAAGCCGGTCTATACACTTCTTCTGTAAATGCTATCGTTGATGAACTTGTAGGAGAAACAGTAACAACAGCTTTATCGCCATCTGCACGGAGTGTTTCGTCATTATATGGATTCCAGAACAAATCATCACTATAGTCGTTTCCCGTCAGACAAGTTGACGCACTTGTAGTACCCGGAGTAGTGTTATATTCACCATACCAATGGTCATAAACAAGGTCGAAATTATCAATAGACTCATAAAAATGGTAAGTATAATATGAATTTGTTGAATACATACCAAGAATTACCGGAAGAACAGGACGGTCGTCCTCTTTACCGTTATCAAGAAGAACAACGTTTGGATAATATGTCCAATACGTCCAACCATTTGTGTTAGTATTGGAAAAATCACCCGCTTCTTCAAGAGAGGTGTCATCATTCTGTACGTCATGCTGAGCGTAGATAATGTTGTTATAGTAAGGCTTATCAGCATTAGCAGTTAGTTGGGTACTACCCATGTAAGGAACTGTATCTGCATCATACTCAACAAACGTCTGACAATTATCAATTGCACTGTTCAGTGCAGTGGCTGCATTGCGCATATCGGTATCGGAGCTGTAAACGGTTTCACCGTTTTCGTCCACGTTATTCAAAACGCGCAGTGCGTTAATATAGGCGGTGTATGCGTCCGAAAGGTTTGTTTTCAGATTGGCATAACCGTCGTCGCCCGCGAGTGCAGTACACATCGCATCATATCTGCCGATGGCGGTTTCCAGCTCGCTCTGACCGTCAGCGAGCGCGGTGAACGGCATTGCCGTAAATGCAAGGATTGCCGCAAGAATGGCAGCGATGATAGCTTTTGTCATTTTCTTCATTATGATTTCCCCCTTCAGTTATAAGGAAAAATTTGGTTAATTGAGTTAAACAATTAATATATTCCGATAACCATTATATTATAAAACCTTTTAAGACACAAGTGCTTTTTTGCAAATTATGAATTTTTTGTTAATTCTATATTTTTCTGACAGTTTTTTAGTTTTGTTTTAGTAAAAATGCACAAATAAAAAAGAAAGTCTGCCTGATAACAGACAGACGTTTAAGATAATATATCATATTTTACAATAATTCTATTTACCTTATTAATAAACCCTTCCCCGAACAGAAGAAGAAAAACGGCGGTGGAAATGCCAAACGTAAGCGAGAACGGAACGCCGGCGGCATAAATGGACAGAATACCCGATATAGTGGGGCGATTCCCTAACGCCACCAGGATGGTGGAGACATCCACTATCAGCCCATACACCGCAAAGGACAGGATGAACCCACCGAGCGCAAGGAGCCAGCGGTTTGCCTTTTTAAGCAGCAAACCGGCGAGCAGACCTACTGTACCGAGCGCCGCCATCTGAAACGGCGTCCAATACCCCTGCCCGAACAGGAAGTTGGAAAGGAAAGCCGAAAACGCTCCGATTAGGTATCCCCTTTCCGCTCCGAGGCATATGGCTGCGACGATAACAACCGCTGCAATCGGCTTCACCTGCGGGAGCAGATAAAACGCCGCTCGGCTGACAACAGCAAGGGCAATCATTGTCGCTGTCAGCGTGATTTCGCGCGCGGTGCTTTTTTTTGTTTCAAACCGTATCAGAAACGGCAGCATGGACAGCAGCAGCATCATTGCCGCAACGACGTAAAAGCTGACGCTTTTAAACGCCGCCTGCCAGACGAGAATACTGCCGGTGGACAAAACCACTGCCGCCCATACGGCAACCTGTTTAATCTCCATTCTCAATATCCTTCAGCGAAACTGCGGCGCCTTTCGTCACGCGGGACAGCGCCGTCGTGTAAAAATGCAGTGCAGCGAAAAACTCTCTGCGCGGCGCCGTTGACATCACCCTGCCGCGTGACAGGAAGGACACATCGTCTGCAACAGCACCGACGAACTCAATATCGTGACTCACGATAACAACCGTTTTACCCTGACGGCACAAATCATACAGCAGTGCCGCCAGCTTTTCTTTCAGCACACAGTCAAAGCCCTGCGTCGGCTCATCGAGCAGCAGGATATCCGCTCCCTGCTCCAGTACCTTGGCAAGTGCTAAACGCTGCGCCTGACCGCCGGAGATATCGTACGGATGGCATTCTGCAACATCTGAGATACCGAGTTCATCCGTTATTTTGCCGAAGGTGACCTCCTCGCCACAAATATCCTTGGTGAACAAATCGTGCACATTCTGCGCGAGCATCGCGATTTTTCCGTTCGCCTTTATCTTGCCGCGATACGGTTTTCTGACGCCGGCAAGCGCCTTGAGCAGCGTTGTTTTGCCGCTGCCGTTCGCCCCGATAACAGCATTTATTTTTCCCTGATATGCCTCGAAACTACAATCCTGTAAGATATCCGTTCCCTTGTCATACGCCAACCAGAGATGCTTGGCAGTCAGCGTGGCAGCCTTCATTTCCTCGTTATTCACTGTCGGCTTTACCGTCAGTGAAGATGCGTTAAGACGGCAGCGCAGCGGGATAGCGCCGCGCATGGGATGACGGGCTACTTTCAGGTATTCAACTACCGTGTTTTTGCTGTCGAATATCACCTGCCTGCCGGCATCGAGCAGCAGAATTTTATCCGTTTCATCAAAGAACAGTTCGGTGTTATGCTCGCAAATCACAACCGTCGTGCCGAAATCACGGCGCAGGCGCAAGACAGCATTGATAAACCGCTCTGACGAAACGGGGTCAAGCTGCGCGCAAGGCTCGTCAAGCACCAGAATTTCCGGTTTCAGCATCATCACAGCGGCAAGATTGACCAGCTGCTTTTCACCGCCCGAAAGTGTGGCGATATCTGCACCGAGTTTTTCCTCCAGATGAAAATAAGAAGCGGTTTCCGCGGTCAGTAAATCGATTTCATCGGCGCTGAGCCCCTGACTTGTCAGCCCGAAGGACAGCTCGCTCCTTACCTTATCACAAACGATAAACTCCTCGGCATACTGCGGAACATAGCCGACGGTTCCCGCAAGCGTCAGGCTGCCGTGCTGCGTACCGGCAGGCGCAATTTCCCGCTTCATCAGCTGCAGCAGCGTGGATTTTCCGGCAGCGGAGGCACCCATCACGAGGCAGATTTCTCCCCTGTTCACTGTAAAGGAAATATCTTGCAGGGCTTTCTGCTCTCGATTCGGATATGTAAAGCTTAATTCTTTACAGATGACAGCTTCCATTGTGCATTCTCCCATAAAATTAACGCGCTGGGTAAGGCTTGCAGCAGTGCAAAGCACACTAACGCAGCGATACTGAGCCGTTCCATCGTCGGTTTCGGTTCAAAAATAAAGGTCAGGTTACCGCTGATTTTCTGCCAAACGGTTTCCACAGTAAAAACAAGCATCACACAAAGGATAACAACATCCTCTGTCTGCCAGCGAAATCGCCCTGCCCTGACGGCACCGTCTTGATATCCGCGCGCGGTCATGGAATTCGCAGTAATGATACTGCTTTCCAGGCTGTAGGTAATCAGCGCGGAAAAGGTATTCGCTGCCGCCCGGAATTTTTCGCGTAACCCCTGCGGCTGTCTACCGCCGCTTAGCGCCAGCTGTGCTTCGCGGATATCGCTGAGTTTGTGCAAAAAGCGCGGGATAAAACCGAGCACCATCGAAAACAGCAGCGCGCATTTCGGTGCAAAGCGGAACAGGTACAGCAGCTTTTCACTGTCAAGACATCTGCCGAGCGCCGTAAACCAGAGCAGCACGGCAGCAGCGACAGTACCTTGATTCAGCCCGTACAGCAGCGCCTCCAGCGTGAAACGCGTATCGCCTACCGTGAACAGCACATCCACACCGTAGTGCGCAAACAGCATATTGAACAGCCCGATAAAGCCGGTCACCGCAAGCGAAAACAGCAGCGTTTTCCAAAAGCTCTGCTGCCGGCTGACCAGCGCGTACAGCAGTGCAAAAACAAGCGAAACGACGGAAATCAGCGGATGCCGGAAGGAGAGAGGAATGATGAGCGTCACCGCAAAAAACAGCAGCAAAACGAACGGATGCAGTTTTGAAAAACGGTTCACACTCTCACCTCCCTGGGAAAAATGGCTGAAATAATTTGCGGGCGGAAGGCTCCGCCCGATACTTAATACTCTATTCCTTTACGCGCCGAAACACCTTGATCATACGGGTGTCTGATTTTTTGCATATAGGTGATATAATCGGCTTTTTCCGTCAGCGACGGAATATCTCTGTGACCGGTTACCACAATTTCCTTGTCACACTGCTCTAAAAGCGCAAACGCTTGTCCCTCTGTGACAAAATCGAAAATAACATCCAAAAATTCATCAAGAATCAGTATCTCCGCATCGCTTTCAAGAAGGTACGCTAAAGCGCCGTCAACCCACTCTTGATAGCTTTTATCGGGATGAAACGGCAATTCCTGCGGCGCTTCATAAACTGCAAACGGCAGCACGGCAAGCTCGCTTGACTGATTATTCTTTAAAAACTGCACCATCGCCACCTTTTTGCCAGCGCCGAAGGCACGCATACCAAGCCCGAGGGCTGCCGAGGTTTTTCCTTTTCCGTCTCCGTAGTAAATATGAATCATCGTATTCTGACATCCTCTTTTGTCTG
>CALGGQ010000289.1 GCA_937915775.1 uncultured Clostridia bacterium
ACAAGATTTACAAAACCAAGCAGTCGCTGACAAAGGCATACACGAAGCTGTTTGAAAAGACGATTGTGCCGCAGATCAAAACAGGACTGTCGGCAACGGTATACACGCAGGTGACCGACGTAGAGGATGAACTCAACGGACTTCTGACCTACGACCGCAAGGTGCTGAAAATCGACAAGGAAGTATTACAAACCATCAACGCAAAGGTAAGATTATAAAGGAAACAATATGAATCAGTTAGCAATCAAAGAAGGAACAAAAGCAACCATTAAAACCAACCGCGGCGATATGACCTTCGTTCTGCTGCCGGAGGTAGCGCCGAAGGCGGTGGAGAACTTTACCACCCACGCGAAAAACGGCTACTATAACGGGCTGATTTTCCACCGCGTCATCAAGGACTTTATGATTCAGGGCGGCGACCCGAACGGCACAGGCACCGGCGGCGAAAGCATCTGGGGCAAGCCGTTTGAAGATGAATTCAGCGAGGACGCGCACAATTATTACGGCGCGCTGTCCATGGCAAATTCCGGTCCGCACACCAACGGCTCTCAGTTCTTCATCGTGCAGGCAAAGACGGCGCCGCCGCAGATGCTCGAGCAGATGGAGGAGCTGACGGACAGCGGCTACCCGAGAGAGTGCATTGACAATTACAAGGCAGTCGGCGGCACACCGTGGCTCGATTATCACCACACCGTATTCGGTCAGTTGACTGACGGCGCCGACGTGCTGGAGGATATTGCGAGCGTCAAGACCTCATTCGGCGACAAACCGCTCTACGACGTCGTGATCGAAACCATCGAAATCAGCGAATAACAAAAAGAACCGCTCCCAACCGGAGCGGTTTTTTCATCTGTTTACATCGTCATATTCGCGATAGAGGTATCGTTTAAAAAGGTATTGATATTGTAGAGCCAGAGGATATCGGTCACACCCTCCTTTTCGATGGTTGCCTCGATATCATCACGGTAATAGCGGGGGTCCACCATCACGATGCTCTTAAAATACGGTATCAGCATCGGCACCACGCAGTTGGCATAGGAATCCTTGATAACGAGCAGCACGCGCTTGGAGGAGGAGCTGGTGTCAATACGAATCTGCGCAAAATTGCCGCCGAAAAACACGTCGTACTGGCTCTTTTGCTGCAGCTTGGAGGAGTCAAAGACCGACGGACGCTTTTCGTTTTCGCTGACGTAGGTCACGGTGTATTTGACCTCCGGCTCGGGCACGGTGATAGAAATGGTATCCTGCGCGCGGAACAGACCGGAGGAGGACGCCAGCGTACCCTGGAACGTATTAGTCACAGGATAGGTCTGCATGGTATACTTGGTGCTTTTGATTTTCATCCGCGCCTTCAGCTGCGTAAAAGCAATTTCCGCCGCATTCGCCGTCCAGTGATGGTCGGTTTTATAGTAGAGCTTCGTCGGCTCCTTCGCTTCCTTCAGCGGTGTACACAAATCGATGCACCTGATTTTTTTCATCCGGTCATAGACGGACTGAATCTGCTCCGTCTGATTCTGCGTCGGTGCGTTGGCAGGCATAAAGTCCGTCAGAATCTCGCTCGCGCTCGGCGCTAAGGCAAAGTAGGTACGGATTTTCGGATTCTTTTTTCTTAAGGTTTTGATTGCCTTAACGGTCTTATCCACACGCTCCTCATCGTAGGCAGCCGGTTTTTCAAACAGAAAGTGCTGCTTGCCGATATAAACGTCGTTGACCTCTTTTTTACCAAAAAAGATATCCGTATCCGTCCGTGCCTTTACCAGCAGGTCACGCGCAAAAAACTGGTCGGAAAGATACGCCTCCGTATCCTTCATAAACTTGCCGTCCATCACGGAATCCGCGCTGAACACCGGCGCGGCGGCAAGGTAGCGATTTTCGTTTTCGCTGTATTCCCTGTCCTTTGCCGTGACGGAAAGGATGCTGACGGTAAAGAGTAATACCGTCAGCAGCAGCGCGGCAAAAATGACGTTCAGATTATCCTCAGCCTTTTGCATAACGGCGCTTTTTTCAGTTGTCTTGGCCGCTTCCTCAGGAAGCGCTTTTTCTTTTCTTTTCATCGTTAAAATCTGAAATATAAAAACGGGTTGTACGTCTCACTAATCATAAACATCATACACAAAAGCAGCAGCAGCGGATAGGCGACAATCTTGAGCCTGCTGAGCACCTTCGGGCTGACATTTTCCGTCAGCCGCTGCCACAGCGGAACGGCGCAGAACGCACCGACCAATATAACCGCGATATTGCCGGAAAGCAGGTAGAGCGCGTTGGAATCCGCGAGCGTACCGCCCATGCCGAACAGCACCTTGAAGTACGCCAGCGCGTCCGGCAGCGAAGCGGCGGAAAACAGCACCCACCCCATCATCACGAGAAACAGGGTAACAAGGCGGCGCAGCAGCTTCGGGATATGCGGCAGCACCTTTTTGAGAAGATACTTTTCCGCAATCAGCAGCACGCCGTAATACACGCCCCAGAGCACGAAGTTCCAGGCGGCGCCGTGCCACAGTCCCGTCAGCAGCCACACAATCATTAAGTTGAGAATGACGCGCGGCGCTTTGCGGCGGTTGCCGCCGAGCGGGATATACACATACTCCTTAAACCATGAGGAGAGCGAAATATGCCATCTCCGCCAGAAATCCGTCACGCTGGACGCCGCATACGGATAGCGGAAGTTTTCGTTAAACTGGAAGCCGAACATCCCGCCAAGCCCGATTGCCATATCGGAATAGCCGGAAAAATCAAAATAAATCTGTAGCGTATAACAGATGATGCCGAGCCACGCGCTCACCGTGCTGACGGTTGAAATATCCGCTGCCTGCACGGTTTCGTATACGCTGCCGAGCGTATTGGCAAGCACCAGCTTTTTGGCAAGACCGACAGTAAAGCGTGCGAGCCCGTGCGCATAATGGTTCAGGCTCTCCTCCCTGCCGTATAGCTGCTTTTCGATGTCCTTATACTTCACAATGGGACCTGCAATCAGCTGCGGGAACAGCGAAATATACAGCGCAAAGGCGAGCAGGCTTTTCTGCACCGTTATCTTGCCGCGGTAGAGGTCGATGATATAGGACATAATCTGGAAGGTATAAAACGAAATGCCGATAGGCAGCGGCAGCTCCGGCAGGCTGAGCGACCAATGAAACAGCGCGTTCAAATTGTCCGTTACAAAGCCGGCGTACTTAAAAAAGCCGAGCACGCCGAGGTTAAACAGCAGCGCAAAACAAAACAGCACCTTGGCTTTTTTGCCGCTGCCGGATTCCTGACAAAATGCAATATCCTTGCCGATGACAAAATTAAACAGGATGCTGATGAGCATTAACACAATATAAACCGGCTCGCCCCACGCATAAAACAGCAAACTTGCAAGGAGCAGAACGGTATTTTTAACAGCGGTACTCCTGGTGAGAACCGAGCCGATAAGATAGTATGCAATTATGGTAACGGGAAGGAAGATAACTAAAAAGGTTGCTGAGCTGAATACCATCTTATCCGTAATTCCTTTAATTAATTTTACAATGCCTTTTTATATGCCTCATAGATGGCGTCGGCGTTCTTTGCCGTACAGTAAAACACGGTGTTGCCACTCACCTCAATGATGCACTCCCCCAGCAGCGCATATTGCGCAGGGGCGTAGTTTTTATAAAGATTTTTCTGGTCGGCAACGCGCTGCTCAATGAGCGCCTTGACCGCCGAAGCGTCGCCGGTGTCCTTCAGCTTCACGAGCAGCACCTCGGAGACGTCCATAATATTATCGTTGGCGTAGTACACCATACCCTCTGCAAGCTGAGCGTCAATGCCAAAGGTCTTGGCGATGTCGGCATTCGTTTTTTCGCTCATCTCAGCCTCCTGCGCCAGCTTAGCCACAGGGGCAGCGACCTCGCCGATTTCCTTTTGCGTGCCGCCCGAACGATAGGTGCACAGCAGCACGATAAAGGCTGCCAGCGCCGCCACACAGAGCAGCTCTAAAAAAACGTACTTTTTTCTCGTCACGGCTGTGTGACCTCCGTGTAGATCGTCGGCAGATACTGCTCGGTATAAAACGCATAGGCAGGGTGAATACCGTCAGCATCGTAATAATCCTTGTCATACGCCTGCCAGCGCGGCGAAAAATCAATAAAATGAACCTTTAAATCAGCCGCCATCTGCGCCA
>CALGGQ010000290.1 GCA_937915775.1 uncultured Clostridia bacterium
ACGATATGATGATGCGCGAGCTGAAGTCGCTCGAGGAGCAGTATCCCGAATATGATACGCCGGATTCTCCGACCAAGCGCGTGGGCGGCAAGGCGGATAATTCCTTTGAAAGCGTCGTCCATTCTGTGCGTATGGAATCACTGCAGGATGCTTTTTCAAAGGAGGAAATCTTTGATTTTGACCGCAGAGTGCGCGAGGTGATTGCCCATCCGCAATATGTCGTTGAGCCGAAGATTGACGGCTTGTCTGTTTCACTTGAATATACTGGCGGCGTATTTACGCGCGGCTCAACGAGAGGCGACGGCGATGTTGGCGAGGACGTGAGCGGTAATCTGCGCGTGATTCATAATATACCTCTGAAGCTCAACAGTGCGCTGCCGTTTATTGAGGTCAGAGGCGAGGTCTACATGCCGAAAAAGAGCTTTAACAAGGTCGTCGATCGTCAGCTTATCAACGGCGAAAAGCCTTTTAAAAACCCGCGTAACGCAGCAGCAGGCTCTCTGCGCCAGAAGGACAGCAGCGTGACCGCTACCAGAGGGCTGGATATCTTCGTATTTAACGTCCAGCAGCTTGATGGGGCGGAGCTGATATCGCACAAGCAGAGCCTTGATTATCTCGGTGACCTCGGCTTCCATACGATACCGTTTTACAACCGTGTGGACACGATTGAAAAGGCGTTTGCGCTTGTGGAGCAAATCGGTGAAATGCGCGGCGAGCTGGAATTTGATATTGACGGCGCTGTCATTAAAGTGGACGATTTCGGCGACAGGGAGCAGCTTGGCTCTACCGCCAAGTTCCCGAAATGGGCGGTAGCCTTCAAATATCCGCCGGAGGAAAAGCAGACCACGCTGCTGGATATTGAAATGGCAGTCGGCAGAACCGGCGTTATTACACCAACGGCAGTGTTAGAGCCTGTTCACCTTGCCGGTACCACCGTATCGCGCGCTACACTGCACAATCAGGATTTTATCAATGAAAAAGGTGTCAATATCGGCGATATTGTTACGGTGCGTAAAGCGGGCGATATCATTCCCGAGGTGCTGTGCGTAAACGAAAAGCACAGCGTTGGCAGCTTTGTCTATCCCGAAACCTGTCCGTCCTGCGGTGAAAAGCTCGTGCGCGAGGAAGGGGAGGCAGCCATCCGCTGCATTAATCCCGAATGTCCTGCGCAGTTGCTGCGCAATTTAATTCATTTCTGCTCGCGTGACGCCATGGATATTGAAGGGCTTGGTCCCTCCATTCTTGAAACGTTTGCAGATAACGGGCTGATTACCAAAACGTCCGATATCTATCATCTGGATAAAGACGCGATTGCTGCGCTTGACGGCTTCCAGGAAACCAGCGCGAACAACATCATTGCCAGCGTTGAGAAATCTAAGGAAAACGATCTCGGCAAGCTGCTGTTTGCCCTCGGCATTCGTCATATCGGTGCGAAAGCGGCAAAGCTGCTGGCAGACCATTTCAAGAGCATTGACGCGGTGATGGATGCCGATGCCGAAGCTATCCTTGCCATTGACGGTTACGGCAGCATTATGGCTGAAGCCGTTGTTGATTTCTTTGCTGCCGACAGCGCGCGCGAACTCATTGACGAGCTGAAAGCCGTCGGTGTCAATATGAACTCCAAAACCGTTATCAAGGATAACCGCTTTGAGGGAATGACGTTTGTTTTAACCGGCACGCTGGAGCATTATAATCGCAGCGAAGCCTCCAAGATTATCGAGAGCTTCGGCGGCAAAACGGCTTCCAGCGTTTCCAAAAAAACGTCCTATGTTCTCTCCGGTGAAGCCTCCGGCTCCAAGCTGGATAAGGCAAACGCGCTCGGTGTGCCTGTTATCAATGAAGCGGAATTTGAGGAAATGATTAAGGAATGAGAGAGTTTCGAAAAAAACAGAAGCGGTTTAAGCGCATCACCAATATCATCCTTAGATAATGCAATCTGATCATATGTCTCATTATCCATGAAGTAATAGAGATCACCATCTTCATACAGATACTGCATATTCTTTCTGTCAATATGTGCAGTCTCACACTTCTCTGTTGGACGGAAGGTCTTCTCAACAACTCCACCATTCACAATGTTCTTAAGCTTAGTACGCACAAATGCAGCACCCTTTCCGGGCTTAACATGCTGAAATTCAATAATCTGACATACGTTTCCATCGATTTCGATGGTCATTGCATTTCTGAAATCACTTGCAGAAATCATAA
>CALGGQ010000291.1 GCA_937915775.1 uncultured Clostridia bacterium
CCATGGGCTTCGGCATGGGCGCCGCCATCGGCGCGCAGGTGTCCCATCCCGACAAGCGCGTGTTCCTCGTGACGGGCGACGGCAGCTTCCACATGAACCTCAACGAGCTGGTTACGCTCAGCTCCTACCACCTGCCGATTGTGATTGTCGTGATGAACAACACCGTGCTCGGCATGGTGCGCCAGTGGCAGAAACTGTTTTATAACAGCCGCTTTGCCGATACGGCTCCTGAGAGAAAGACGGATTTTGTGAAGGTTGCCGAAGCGTTCGGTGCCAAGGCGCTGCGGATTCATACCAATGACGATATTGACGCCGTGCTGGATGAGGTGTTTGCCCATGACGGTCCCGTGCTGGTGGATTGCCGTATCTCTCCGGATGCCAACGTGCTTCCGATGATACCGCCCGGCGGTGCGCATACCGATATGATTGAGGTGTTTTAGGAGGAGAAACGTGGAAGAAAAATTAGTTTTATCCGTGCTGGTGGATAACGAAAGCGGTGTTCTGCAGCGTGTTGCCAGCCTCTTTTCCCGCCGTGGCTATAACATTTCCTCACTGACCGTTTCCGAAACGGAGGATGACAAGTTTTCGCGTATGACGATTGAGTGCATGACGGAGCCGGAAAACTTCCGTCAGATTAAGCGCCAGCTTGCCAAGCTCGAAATCGTCAAAAAGGTGTCGGAACTGACGGAGGAAAACAGCGTTTCATCTGAATTGCTGCTGGTAAAGGTTGCTGCAGCCGGTATTGAAACAAAGAACGAACTGCTGGCGTTTAATGTAAAGTACGGCGCCAGAGTGCTGGATGTGTCGCTTTCTACCGTTACGCTGGAATTTACCGGCAAGGGCGAGACGATTGACGAATTTGTGCAGTATCTCGATGAGCATTTCGGCATAGTTGAGCTTGCCAGAACCGGTATCACCTCTCTGCAGAGAGGCGAGGGATCTTTTACGGATGACATTGAATGAAGAATGTACTCCGTGCATATACATTAATAAATAAATGATGAAAGAAGAAAAACAATGGAATTATTTGAACTGGATGCCGATGCCTTAAAAAAAGGCTGGGGCGCAGAGGAGCAGTACTTTTTTTCCGTGAAGGATTATAAAATCGTAAACCATTACGATTTTGCCGATTACGACAGACCGGAGGATATGAGCGAAACGCAGTTCCTCCTTTCTCTCGGCTACATACCGTACTTTAATGTCAAGCGTATTCAGCTTGCCAAGGCGTATATCGCCGCCGTCGGCAGCAAAAAGCTGCAGCAGAAATTAGCCAATATCAGCGATGAGAATTATATTGAAGCGTTTTGGAAATATTTTAACGCGTATCCGCATTTGTCAGAGGGTTATGAGGAATTCCAGAATAACTATCTGCTGAAAAAAGCTATCGACTGGTGCGATGAAAACGGCATCAACTTCAAAGTAATATAACATTTCAGCGAAAAGAGCAGACGACCGTCTGCTCTTTTAATAATAATTTAATATATTATGTTATTGCATTAGAAAATTGCTTATGGTATAATATAACGAATATATGGTGGGGTGGTATGTCGTATGGTCATTCTCGGCATTGACCCCGGTTACGCAATCGTCGGCTGGGGTGTAATTGAATATATGCACGGCAGGTTCCGTGTGCTGGGCTACGGCGCGATTACGACAGAAGCGGATACGCCTTTCCCCGAACGGCTGCAGATTATCTATAACGATATGTGCTATCTGTTTGAAAAATATCATCCCGATGCAATGAGTATGGAAAAACTGTTTTACAATTCCAACCAGAAAACCGTAATCGACGTGGCGCAGGCAAGAGGCGTGATAACGCTTGCCGCGCAGATGTACGGCAGAGATATCTATGAATACACGCCGCTGCAGGTCAAGCAGTCCGTCACCGGCTACGGCAGGGCGGAGAAAAAGCAGGTGCAGGAAATGACTAAGAACATTCTGAAGCTTGCCTCCGTACCGAAGCCGGACGACACCGCAGATGCGCTGGCGATGGCAATCTGCCATGCGCACGCCAGCGGCTCTGCTATCGGCAAACTGAATAATATGATAAAAGAACAGTTAGGTGATAAACTATGATTTATAACGTTAAAGGGATTCTGACCTATGCGGAGCCGACCTTTGCCGTGGTGGAATGCGGCGGCGTAGGCTTTAAGTGCTTTATCAGCATGACGACGCTGCGCAGCCTGCCGAGCGCCGGCAAAGAGGTCAATCTTTATACCTATCTTGCGATCCGTGAGGATGCGATGGACTTATACGGATTTTATGATGCAAGCGAGCTGGAAACCTTCAAACTACTGATTACGGTCAGCGGTGTCGGTCCGAAGGCGGCGATGGCGATTCTGAGCGCCCTTCCGCCTGACAGACTTTCTATTGCCGTTTCCAGCGGTGATGTCCGCTCCATTCAGCAGGCAAACGGCGTCGGCAAAAAAACGGCGGAGCGCGTGGTGCTGGAACTGAAGGATAAGATGGCGGGCATCGGCGGTGCGGCGGCAAGCGTCGTCGAGGGCATTCAGTCCGTAGCGGCAAGCAGTAATGCGAGTGAAGCGGTTGAGGTGCTTGTTTCTCTCGGCTTTGAAAGAAGCGACGCGGCAACCGTTGTCGGCGCGATGGATAAATCTCTGTCTGTTGACGATATGATTCGCGAGGGACTGAAAAAGCTGTCCTCACAGATGAAATGATACATTAGGGTGATACTATGATTGAAACTGAAATGGATTTTGAGGGCAGACTGTCCGCCCCCGAATACACCCCCGAAGATACGGAAATTGAAAACTCGCTCCGCCCAAAGCAACTGTCTGACTATATCGGACAGGAAAAGGCGAAGGAAAATCTTTCCATTTATATTAAGGCGGCAAGGCTCAGAGGCGAGCCGCTCGACCATGTGCTGCTTTACGGTCCTCCGGGGCTCGGTAAGACAACGCTTGCCGGTATCGTGGCAAACGAGATGGGCGTGAATATTCGCATTACCTCCGGTCCTGCGATTGAAAAGCAGGGCGACTTGGTGGCGATTTTGTCCAACCTTGAAAGCGGTGACGTGTTGTTTATTGACGAAATTCACCGTCTGAACCGCACGGTCGAGGAAATTCTCTATCCTGCGATGGAGGACGGC
>CALGGQ010000292.1 GCA_937915775.1 uncultured Clostridia bacterium
TCAGAAGTCTTTATCATTACTTGCCGAGATTGAGCAAGCATTGGTTAGACCTGATAAGGAGGTGCTGTCGTGGCAACTACAGGCTTCTGGCCCGTCAGAGGACGGTTAAAGGATGTCTTAACTTATGCGGAAAATCCCGACAAAACCATAGAGCAAAAGTTTCTTGACGAGGACTTGTTCGCTACGCTGAAATATGCTTCTAACAGCGATAAAACCGATGAGCAGATGTATGTGTCAGGCATTAACTGTTCCAAGCACAGAGCCTACGAAGAAATGTGTGCAGTAAAGAAGCGCTTCGGTGAGCGTGGCAGTGTTGTCGCCTATCACGGTTATCAAAGCTTTCGTGAAGGAGAGGTTACGCCGCAGGAGGCACATGAAATCGGCTTGGAAACAGCAAGGCGAATGTGGGGCGACAGATTTCAGGTAGTAGTCACTACCCATCTGAATACGGATAAGCTTCATAACCACTTTGTCATCAACAGCACTTCTTTCAAAGACGGTAAGAAATACCGTAACAGAATCGGCGACCACAAGGAACTTCGCAGGGTATCTGACGAAATATGCAGAAGCAGACAATTATCTGTATTGGAAAACGCTAATTTCTACGGCGGTAACAAGAAGGAATATTGGCTGAAAAAGAACGGTATTATTACCCACCGAGATATGCTGCGTCACGATGTGGAGGAAGCGCTCGCAAACACTGTATTTGTTCCCGACTTTAAATCATATATGGAGTGTCTCGGATATCGCTTTGTCAGGGACTTCCGTTATGAACATCCTGCGGTTATCACACCCGACTGGGAAAGGGCGGTTCGTATTGACAGTCTTGGCAAGAACTATACCAAAGCGGCTATCCGGGAACGGTTAGACCAACATCATAAAGAGATAGGCTTCCGCTTAATCCGTATACCCGACAGAAAGCCACGGCAGTATTACCTTTTGATTTTTTATCACAGAAAAAGCGAGCCTGATTTAATTACGGCGTTATTTGAATTAATGCTAACCATTATCAAAATGTGCAGGGGTGATAACGTTGACAGAGCCGAGCCGCTACCTATCTCGCCCGAAATGAGAGTTGAGGTACAAAAATTAGATAAGACGCTTGAAGAATACCATTTCCTTCGTGAGCACAACATTGTGACCACGGAGGATTTTTCTGTTTGCAGGGATAATATCCAGTCGCAAATGGAGGAATATATTGCCGAGCGTCAGCGTATCCGCAACAAAATCAGACGAGCAAAAACGCCCGAACAGGAGCAGGAGCTTAAAGCTAAGGGTATTGAGCTTACAGCAAAGTATATTACGCCGTTACGAAGAGAAATGAAGATATGTGACCGCATTGCAGAAAGAGCACCCAGACTCCGTGAGCTTATGGAACAGGAGCTGGCTCTTGAGGAAGGACGCTTCCCAACCAAACTCAAAAACAGACGAAACAAACAAATTATTTTCAACGAAAGGAATTATGAACGATGAAAAATATTTCAATGAGCAAAATCCACCCGTTTGAGGGACACCCGTACAAGGTTCTTGATAACGAGGAAATGAACAACCTTATTCAGAGCGTGCAGGAATACGGAATTATGTCGCCGCTTACCCTACGCCCGCTTGAAAACAAGACCGATGAGTATGAAATCATATCGGGGCACCGCCGCTTCCGTGCGGCACAGAAGGCAGGACTTACCGAGGTTCCTGCCTATATTTATGCCGTAAACAGAGATGAGGCAGCCATTATGCTTGTAGACAGCAATCTGCACCGTGAGCATATTCTGCCAAGTGAAAAGGCATTTGCTTACAGGCTGAAAGCAGAGGCTCTCAATCATCAGGGTAAGAGAGGCGGTATCACTTTGGGACAAAATGTCCCGAAGTCAGATGATGCTCGTACAACAGCGGTTATTGGAGAGCAGGCAGGAGAAAGCTACAAAACTGTTCAGCGGTACATCCGCCTGACCTACCTTATCCCCGAACTGCTTGACTTGATGGACGAGGGAAAGATGGCGTTTTCGGTAGGTGTTGAGCTTTCGTATCTTGACGATAATGTGCAGTATGCACTCCTTGACATTATTGAGCGTGATAACTGCACGCCGTCATACTCACAGGCATTTCACATGCACAAAGCAATGCGTGAGGGAATGCTGACGATGGCATATATTGAGGACTTAATGTCACAGGAAAAGCCAAATCAGCGTGAAACGATAAAGCTATCCTCCGAGCGTATCCGTTCCTATGTACCGCAAAAGTACAATGCTAAACAGACGGAGGACTTTATCATCAAAGCCCTTGAGCATTACAACCGCTATCTGAAAAGACAGCGAGAACAGGATTGGGGGGCTCGATGATATGGAAGAGATTAACAACATTTCCGCTGTTGAAGCACCTCATCAGATTTCGTTCTCTATTGAGGATAAGAATACCGTTTACGATGTCAGCGCCGATTTCTCTCTTGAAGGGAAAGAATCGCTGCTGACGCAGTTAAAGAAACTGATTTTAGAATCGGCATAATTGAAAAAGTGTACGGAGAGGAGTAAATTTGGGGTGTAAGAAATACAACTCTTACACCCTTTATGCTACTCTCGGTGCACAGAAAGGAGTAAAAATGTTAAGAACCGAGAACAAAAACAAAATCACTGCATTATACTGCCGTCTTTCTCAGGATGACGGCATTGATATGGAGAGTAACTCTATATCGAATCAAAGAAAAATCTTACAGGAATATGCCGATTCTAACGGTATAACAAACACTATGTTCTTTGCCGATGACGGCTATACGGGAACAGATTTCAACCGCCCTGACTTTCAGCGTATGGAAGCAATGATAGAACGAGGCGAAATCGGAACGGTTATTGTAAAGGACTTATCCCGTTTTGCCCGTAACTATATTGAAGCCGGCAATTACCTTGAAGTGAAGTATCCTTCGCTCGGTGTTCAGTTTATCGCTATCAAAGAAAATGTTGACACCATTAAGGGAACAGGTATGGAAATGATGCCCTTTTATAACATCTTCAATGAATGGCACGCCGCTGAAACGAGCAAAAAGATACACGAGGTTTGGAAAATTAAAGCATCAGAAGGCAAGCGTGTTTCTTCCGCTGTTCCTTACGGATATATGAAATCGCCCGATAATCACGAGCAATGGATTATTGACGAGGAAGCGGCAAAGGTAGTACGACACATATTCGATTTATGTATGCAGGGCTTGGGTATCGGCAAGATTGCTTCACAACTTGAACGAGAAGGAATACTCAACCCCACTGCTTACTGGTTGTCAAAAGGTGTTAAGACAAGAAACACACTGAATGTACCGCCGTGTCGTTGGGGTGCTTCTACAATTAGAGGTACATTGGAAAACATTCAATACACAGGCTGTACAGTAAATTTCAAAACCACAACCGTCAGCTATAAGGTGCACGACCGTGTTTATAATCCCAAAGAGAATTGGCAAATAATTCCTGACACACAGGAGGCAATTATTGATATGGAAACCTTTAACAGAGTACAAGAAATACGGAGTCATCGCCGCCGTCACACCTCAACAGGCAGAACAAGTATTTATACAAGTAAAATGTTCTGCGGCGACTGCGGTTCAAAAATGTATTTCTGTGCGGCAAAATCCATACCCGACAAAAATGTATTCTTCCGTTGTTCCGAATACAAGGAAAACAAAGGCAAATGTTCTATTCATCACATCCGTGAAACCGCGGTTAACGAGATTGTAACCAGAGCCGTTAAAGAGGTTGTGAAATATGTTACAGAATATGAGCCGGTTTTTCTGTATATGTACGCAAAGAAGCACAATGAAGAAATGCTGACAAATATTAAGCTGACAAAGCTAAAAATTGAACAATCAGAAAAGCGTATGCAGGAGCTTAATCAGCTGATTATGAAGGTGTATGAGGATCACGTGCTTGGTAATTTGCCTGACGCAAGATACAAAATGATGGCTGCGAATTATGAAGCGGAGCAGGAAAAGCTTGCAAAGCAGATGGAAATGGATAAGGCAACGCTGGCAAAAGCAGAGCAAACCACTGTTGATGTTAAATCCTTTTTGAAGGTTATCCGTAATTACACTGACATTGAGCAACTTGATGAAAAGACGGTCAACACGCTTATTTCAAAGATTGAGGTATTTAACAAAGTGAAAATTGACGGAAAATATCACATTCCCGTCAAGGTTCACTTCACCGCTGTCGGCATTATTGATATTCCAAGCGAAAAGGAGATTAAGAAGATAATGGCGGAAATACAAGCAAATCCCGGGTTATTGAAAACAGCATAAAAATAGGTGTAGCCGTTACGACTACACCTATACATATTATATTGTCTGTCCTTTAGAACACGTGACAGAAACTGTACGCCAAAAACGCAAGCTCAACTGTCGCCAAACAATATTACATATCTGTGTTTCCAAAGTATGCAAATAAGAGCAAGCATTTTTATCAAAAAGATAAAAATAGCATACTTATGGAAACACGAATTTATTCAATAATAATCCAGATATTTAATTGTAATATTATTTGGCACCTACATTTTAACATCATATCTCTGAGAAGTCAAGAAAAACAGGGCTTTGCAGCCCCGTTTATGATGTGTGACGTGCTTTTGTTTTCTTTACCGCTGCAGTGACTAACTGTTTCATCCCCGTTGCAAGGAGCACCAATATGATCCCGCCGCAGAGCAAAATCGGCGTGTATAAGCCGTTGATGCCAAACGCCTGGTCGGCATCCCAATACAGAAAATGCGACGGAAAATAGATTACTGCCGTAAACAATACAAAGAAAATTTTATGCTTCAGCGAAAAGCCGGTTAAGCCAAACAAAAAGCACACTGCCAGCAGCAGAGCGATAACGCCGATCAGCAGCCCCATCGCGTCGCTCGGTGTAGCGCTGAAGGTGAAGCCGTAGGTAATGGCGAGCTGCAGCAGGCAAAACAGCGCGGCAACGATCAGCTGCATTTTGCCGATATGCCTTTTGGCTTCCGTCATGGTTGTAATGATAACCTCTTCGTTTTTTTCTTCCTTCATTTCCTCCTCAATCCTTTCTCCGAGCAGCAGCTCGTTGACGGAAACGCCGAGCGCACGCGAGAGCGGAATCAGCATCGAAACATCGGGAATGCCTTTGCCCGTTTCCCAGCGGGATACCGCCTTGTCCGTGCAGCTCAGCAGCTCTGCCAGCTCCTTTTGCGTAAGCTGTCGGTGCTGCCGTTCGGTTTTGATGAACTGACCGATTTTGATGGCATCCATCGTCAGCCCTCCTTTCATCTTCATCATAGCGCAGTGAGTCGGATTTGTCACCCTATGGAGCATAGAATAGGGCAAATTTCAGGTAAACCCCTCATGGATTTATTATATCCTGAGCTTTTTCGGTTGTCAATCGCAGGGAATTGTGCTAAAATGAGGCAGGGTGATGAAAATGAAGCGAGTATGGATAATCGGTATGGTGGCGGCGCTGCTGCTGTGCCTGACAGCCTGCCGCGGCGGCATAGAGACGCTGACAACCGAGCCGGCAGAAACGGCATCCGTCAGCGAAAGCACGGCAGCGGTGACAACTGAGGCGGACAGCACGCAGCCGGAAACCGCTTTGGAGGAGTCAACAACCGAGGAGAGCACGTCAGAGGAAAGCACGACAGAGGAAACGACGACGGAATACGCGGATAACTTCCCGTTCCTCAAGCAGGGCTACTGGTATATTTACGATGAGGAAAAGCACTGCGCTTACGCTCTTTCGTTCCGAAGCGGCGGCAAGGCGGACATCGCCTATTTCAACGAATATAATGTGGACGGTGCGGACGCGAAGTTCCTCACCGCTGCATGCACTTATGAAATCAACGATAACGTTTTATGGGTCACGGAGCTGCCGTCCCAGATTAACGAGGATATGATAGAAATCATTATCGACGGCGAACAGCTGCTGTACTATGACAAGGCGATGGAGCAGCACGACGATTTGTCGCTCGAGCATCCGTTCCAGCATTTTAACGTGGTCGGAATGCCCTATGTTGAGGATTACGGTGAATATGTAACAGGAGTTACCAATGGTTAATCAGTTTTCACGCACGGAGCTGCTGTACGGCAGCGAGGCAATGGAAAAACTAAAAAGGGCAAGAGTAGCGGTGTTCGGTATCGGCGGCGTCGGCGGTTATACGGTGGAGGCGTTGGTGCGCTCCGGCATCGGCACGGTGGATATTGTGGATAACGACACGGTGTCGCTGACGAACCTGAACCGCCAGATAATTGCATTGCACTCCACTGTCGGTCAGAGCAAGGTTGCGGTGATGAAGCGCCGGATAGCGGACATCAATCCCGACTGCACAGTGAATACGTATGAGCTGTTTTTCAGCGAGGACACGCAGGCGCAGTTCGATTTTTCGCAGTTCGACTATGTGGTGGATGCGATTGACAGTGTGAAGTCCAAGCTGCTGCTGGCGGAAATCTGCTCAGCGCAGGGCGTGCCGCTGATTGCCTCGATGGGCACCGGCAATAAGTGCGACCCGACGCAGTTTGAAATCGCGGACATCGCCAAAACCAGCTACGACCCGCTGGCACGGGTGATGCGCCGTGAGCTTGCCAAGCGCGGCATTAAGCATCTCACGGTGGTTTATTCAAAGGAAAAGCCCGTCATTACCAATAAGGTCAAGGTGGCGCAGCTGCTTGAGGAGGAAGGCGGCGGAAAACGCACCCTTCCCGCTTCCAACGCCTTTGTGCCGTCGGCGGCAGGGCTTATCATCGCCTCCAAGGTCATTAACGATATTACTAAAGGACAGTATGGCAAGAGAACTCAGTAAGGTTCAGTTAATTGAACGCTCGATTATCAAAAAATACCGCAAGGAAATCTGGAACCCCTTTATTGAGGGCGTGAAAAACTATGCGCTCGTCAACGAAGGGGATAAAATTGCTGTCTGCATTTCGGGCGGCAAGGACAGTATGCTGATGGCAAAGCTGCTTCAGCAGCTGCAGCGCGTCAGCGAAACAAGCTTTGAGCTGGTCTATCTGGTGATGGACCCCGGCTATAACGAGGTCAACCGCCGTAAGATTGAGAGCAATGCAGCGCTGCTGCAAATCCCGATTACCGTTTTCGAAAGCAATATTTTTGCGGTGACGGACAGTGTCGGCGGCTCGCCGTGTTACCTCTGCGCCCGTATGCGCAGAGGCCATCTCTATGCCAAGGCGAAGGAGCTCGGCTGCAATAAAATTGCGCTCGGGCATCATTTCAGCGATGTGATTGAAACCACGCTGCTCGGTATGTTTTACGGCTCCCAGCTTCAGGCGATGCTGCCGAAGCTGCATTCCACAAACTTTGAGGGGATGGAGCTGATTCGCCCGATGTACTGCATTCATGAGGAGGCAATTCTCAGCTGGGTGCGGTATAATGACCTGGAATTTATCCAGTGCGCCTGCCGCTTTGTGGACGATTATACCCATACTGCGGACGGTATCGGCGCGTCCAAACGGCGCGAAATCAAGCAGCTGATTAAGGATATGAAAAAGGTCAATCCCGATGTGGAACGCAATATTTTTAAAAGCCTTCATTCGGTCTGTCTGGACACCATGCCGGGCTATAAGCAGGGAGGGGAATACCATTCCTTTTTAGAAGCCTTTAACAAAGCAAAGGGGGAAGAGAATGAAACGCTGTGATTTACATTGTCACTCCTGCTTTTCGGACGGCTCTCTGACCCCGACTCAGCTGGTCAGGCTGGCGGAGCAGCAGGGCTTATCGGCGCTGGCGCTCACCGACCATAACACCGCCAAGGGCTTGCCGGAATTGATGCAGGCAGGCAAGAAAAGTGAGGTTATTACGGTGGCAGGCTGCGAGCTGTCCACCGATTATAACGGCACCGAGCTGCACATCGTAGCGCTCTTTATGCCCGAGCAGTCGTGGCAGGAGATTGAGGATTTTGTGTATTTAATGCACCTCGCCAAGCACGACAGCAACCTTAAGCTCATTGCCTCTCTCAATGAGGCGGGCTATGCGATTACTTACGAGGAGGCAGCTGCTCTGACCGACGCCGACGAATTCAACCGTGCGCACGTGGCGCGCGTGCTCTACCACAGGCGCTGCGAGTCGGACCGCCACGCCAAGGCATCGACCGAGAAGCTGGGCGGTCTTGCGGCGCTCCGCCGGCACCTGGAGGGCTCTACGGTGGTGCCGCGACCGTCGCTGCGCGTGCCCCAGGGTTTCGAGCTGACCTTCGAGCTGCCCGAGGAGCCGCCGCTCGTGAGCGTCCTGGTGCTCAACCGCGACAGCATCGCCACGCTCGACCGCTGCCTGACGGCGTTGCGCGAGCACACCGACTATGCGAACTACGAGGTCATCGTCGTGGAGAACGGCAGCGTCGACCCTGCGACCTTTGCGTACTACCGCGAGGCGGAGGCGGCCGACGAGCACCTCCGCACGATCTACTACCAGGCGGACGGCAGCTTCAACGAGGCGCTGCTCATAGACTTTGGCGCCTCCCGC
>CALGGQ010000293.1 GCA_937915775.1 uncultured Clostridia bacterium
CTTTTTCACTTCAAAATTTCTTTATTTTTCCTCTTGACTTCTTTTAGCAGGGTTTATATCCAAATATTAATCTGGGGGTTATACAAAAATTAAACTTTTATAATCAAATTCCGGAATACACATCGGAATACGCTTAAATCGTTACAACGCTTGAAAAACTGTTTTTCTCCGTAATAAAGGAATACTCACGAATCTTTTGGAATACTCCGAACGGCGTTGCCGTACGGTGTTTAACGGGCGATTCCGCATTAAACGGGATACGCCCTTTATCCTGCTTATTTTTCGAGTCGTCAAAAACGGCTCAAAAACAGAGAAATCCATTTGTTTTTAATCAAAAAGGTGCGTACCTACAACCACCTGTTAAGCAGCTATAGATACGCACCCTATACTCACATTTTCACTGATGTGTGGACCGCACCTCTACACGTAGCAACAGAAAAAATACTGTCCTACAACAATTTTTTGAATGGATATTGTGACCGTTTTTCAGTTGTCAAAGCGCAAATAAGAACGCCTGTTCTAATCGCTGATGTTAGTATAGCATACGGGAAAAGAATTGTCAACACTTTTTTAGCACACCCGTTCTAATTATTTATATATTTCAATCATTATTTTTGTCGCAAGGGAGAAGGCGGATTTGAATGTTTCCGTGATACAGATTTTCAAGCGTTGTCATGGTAATCACCTCAACACAAAGGAATACCACAACTTGATATGGAAGTCCAGAAAAAAGTAATCGCCTGATTAGGCGATTATTTTTTTAGTAATGTTGATAAATACTGTTTAACTTTTCAGTTATAATTTCTTTTTCTCTGCTACCGTTTGTTTTCAGCCTTAATAAAGGCAAGCCATACTTTTCAAAAATTGTATCTTTCATTATATCTCTCTCATGCTGTTTTGTTCCTTCTTTATGATAGTTGAAACCATCTACCTCTATGCCAAGAACAGGCATTTTGCTTAACTTGTTATATATCATAAAATCAACATGCGTACTTTCTCGGCTGATATATAATAATTCTTCTTCGGTCAGTTTATCTTTGTTTTTAAATAATTCTCTTAAAGATAAGTGAGAAATAACGCCGAGATTATGATATCCCTGCTCTTGCAACAGCTCTGTCAAGAACTTATACATCAGATTTTCAGAATCATAAACAGAAATCTTTTTGCTACTATCTAAATATTTCTTTTTCTCTTCCTGATACTGAATATATAAATAATCAAATATTGAATTAATATCGCTTTCAACAACCTCAAAGTTGTTACGCTCAATATACTGTACCAAATCACCTATATTTGTGTTTTTATTCTGTTCATCAGGATTTACAACCATTCTGAATTTGTTTACTGCCCTTGACACTGCAACATTGATTAGATTTGCATCATCAGAAAATTCGGTAATCACGTCATCAACGGTTGACATAATAATTACATCCTTTTCTTTGCCCTGAAACTTATGAACCGTTGCGGTAAGGATATTACTATCAACTTGCTCCGTTATTGCTTTAACCTGATCTCTGTATGGAGTAATGATACCTATATCCTTATCTGAAATATCAGGCAAAATATGATTAGTTATCTCATCAATCTGACGCTGACTGTATCTGCCCCTTGCGTGATTGCCAATATTTGTTTTATAAACTTTCATTACATCCATTTCGCCGTTATCCTCGGTCATAATAATGAGCTGTCCGTTATAAAACTTTTGATTACAAAATTCAATTATTTTGGGATGACATCTGTAATGTTCTCGTAACAAAGTAGTTTTAACATCGGGGAGCAATCTGCAAACAGAATCAAGAAAACTATGTTCGGAAAAATCATATCCCTCATTAATATTATACATATCAAAGATTTGTTTCGTTTTTTGTTTGTCAACCTCGGTTACTACATTAGGGAGCTGCTTTCTGTCGCCAACGATAACCGCGTTCCTTGCGCACGACATCGCCAGCGTTCCTGTTGCAACATCAACCTGAGATGCCTCATCCATAATTACATAATCGTAAATATGACCTTTTCCTAAACTACTCCTTGAAGAATATGTTGTGCTTAACACAACAGGATACTCATTAACAAACTCTCTGGATTTTTTCCACAAGTCATCCTTTTCAAATATTCGTCTATTATTTCTTTTACCGTATTCATTATATAAATGATACTTAAATACCTTTTGAGAAAGAGCCGTAAATTCATCTAACAGTTCCTTTGAATTCTCACCTTCCATAAGCTTTTCTGTTTCAGCTATGTGTTCGCATAACTCGCTAACTTTACGTGGATAGTAGCTTTTCTTAATTGCTGCAATAATCCTTTCTGTTTCTTCATCTAATATGGTTTTAGACTTTCTTGGATAGCACAGTAAAAACCTCACTTTATGATATAATGACACTCGCGAACTGTTTTCAAGTTTCATCCAAAGATTTAAAATTTTATCAGATTTTACTTTTCTTCTCGGCACAATATCAGGAATATCGTTTTCCTCGCAGTATTTATCAAAATAAACTTTTTCCGTTTCAATTGACGATAATTCGTGCTTTAATTCGGCAAGTTTTCTTTGATTATCAAAAATGTCGTTAAGTTGTGAAGAAACTTCAGCAATCCTGTTATTTGCATTTAGATAATCTTCAACCTTGATATTCCAATCAGTCAAGTCAGGATAAGTTCCTGTTTGTGTTTCAATGAACCTTGTTTTGTTCTCATCTTTTCCTAATGGTGCAACAATAAAGCCATACCCGTATTTGCATAGCTTTTCGTACACATTTTCAGTGGCGGAATTATTGTTTGATACAATTTCAACATTTCTGCCCCTGATAACTAAATTAGCAATGATGTTAAGAATGGTTTGAGTTTTACCTGTACCAGGCGGACCCTCAATAATGCTGATATTGTTTTCAAGAGCATTATAAACTGCTTGCGTCTGGCTTGCATTACTACCGAAAGGGAATATTACCGTTCCGCTAAAAGTTTTGCTTTCTAATGGTGCAGGATTAAGATATTTTGCTGCAACGGTATCTTCACCAATATAGTTTTCTAATGAAGCATACTGATTGGCTAATATCTTATTATCGTCTTCTGTTTTTACACTAATTTCGTTAGCAATACTTTTCAGATAGTTAAAAACGCTCTTTGCTTGAGCGCTTTCAAGGCAGGAAAACTCTATTTTTAAATCTCTTTTGTGATATGTTCGTTCTTTAATATCCGGATTTCCCGAAAAGATAACGTGCCAGTACTCATCATTAAATACATAAATACTTTCAATATTGAAAAGAACAATATCGCCGTGAGATATTTTTACAACTTCAGGAGATATACATTTAGGATTTCTATACCATTCAACGCTATTGTATCCATAAGGATATACTCTGTTGCTGTTATAGAATTTTATGTCATATCTTTGGGTATAAGAATTATATTCGCAACGCTCAATTTCTGCGGTTTTATCACGAAGTTGACCGTTGCTATATAATAAAATAAGATTCTTTTTTGAATTCATTATACTTTTAAATACTTTTCTAATTTATTAATTATTTGCTTGGTGCTATTGAAGCGGATTGTTTGTTATCAAATCTACAATCAATAATAAATATTGATTCATCTAATAATGTTTCTTTTTTATACGCTTTAACCATACCTTCTGCTTTATTAATTTCGCCTTCTGTAAAACAAAATATTGCAATTAAAGAACCTTCGGTACAATTTGCTTTTTCATATATTTCAACCTGTGTAAACACATGAGATAAAGAACTATTGCTTCCAAGTTTGAACTCTACAATATTTTGATTATTAGAACCTTTTGAAACTATAAAATCAGTCTGACCTCTTCCGTTATTAGTTTCCGCATCAACTTTATAGCTGGTATCACACCACACCATCCTAAACATCCTTTGAAGATCTTCTTCTTTTGCAATAGGTGTGCCATTTAAGTAAAGATTTTTATAACAATCGCAATCTTCTATCATATGTTTGAAGTATTTTAATCTTCTTTTAGCCTCTTCTCTTGCAGTTAATTCCTCATTTGAAGCGGGAAGTGAACCCTTTAATGTTATTATCAGTTCCTTTATAGTGTCTAAAAAGTCACGCTGTTCATTATACTCAGACAAGCATTCCTCAACAATTTCATCAGAGTTATCTTCTTTAAACTTTATATAATAATCATATTATTCTGGTGTAGTTCTGACTAAGTCAATAAATGCAGCTTTTTCTGCTCGTTTAAAGCCTGCTTCTGTCGTTTTCTTTTTGCTTTCTCGTTGCTTTTCTGCATAATCTGCAACTGCTTTTTGAATATAATTATCTACATACACACGGAGGTCTTCATTATCTATTGCTGAACAAATTCTGTCGTAGTTATCAAAAAAGTCTTTCTTGTTTATTGTAGGTTCTGATTTTCTAAGCATATCAAACGGGGTTAGTAATACAAATTCTTTTTTACCAGCCTCATTAATTATATATGGTAGATAATACTCTTCACAAACAAAGCTTTCAGTATCATAATTAAAATGCGCTTTATCTACACGAAAGACATCGCATTTATCCTTATTAATACTCTTTTTTGCAAATGCTTGTGTAAATTCGCACAGATACCCGAGTATTAAGTTTACCATTAAGTCGCTTATCTTATCTTTTCCGCTACCTTCGTATAAAAGCATTACTTTTTCTAAGTGGTCACCTTTGGTAATGCCTTTATGATTTATAGCAAAACTCATGTTACTATAGAGAAATTCCGCATACTTCTTTCCTAATGCTAAACCTTTATTTCCAACCAAAGAATATCCCAACCAATTATTTGGGATTTCATTGAAATTAAACCAAGGAGCATATTGCTTGTACAGCAGTTGTTTCTTCGACTTTTCATACAAAAAATAAAAATACTTAATAACTTGACCGTGGAGTATGGAATACTCTGCCTTCTTGCTGTTAAAGATTAGCATGGGGTCAATAAAAAGCGGAATATCACAATCCAGCGAAATGTTGACTGCGCCATAATCCTTAAGGGACTTTTCAGAAACGCCAAAATAATCGCTAAAAAACATTATTTATCACCTCGTTATGATTTATGAAATACAAATAAGTATTCGTGTGCTATGAGCAAGAAGTTATACTTAATGCTGTTCGTTTTCCAGTAGCCAGTTGCTTTGCAGTTGTGCTGTTCTTTTATTATTAATTCCTTAAGTTTAAAACCTGCGTCCTGAAAGATTTTCATTACATCAAAACTCATAGGAATCATATGACCTTTTTGACGAGTATCGCCCATCAGAATTGCACAGAACTTTCGCGGCTTTAATACTCGGTAACTTTCTGACGCAATCTTTTTCATTTCTTCAAGAAATTCAGGCACTTTCAGATGTGAAAGGTCATTTTCGATATCTTCACTGTATTGAATGATATTAGCATACGGCGGATGCGTACAAATAAAATCAACTGATTCATCAGGGAGAAAATCAATACTTCTGGCATCGCCTTGCTTAATATGCACTGTGCCGCAATTTTCTCTTTCAAAATCACATTTTTCTCTGCATCGTTTAAGCGCATCTGGATTGACATCAATGCCTACAATGTTCCTGTTAAGAAGTTTTGCTTCCACAAGTGTAGTACCGCCGCCAACGAACTGATCGAGAACTAAATCACCTTCCTGTGAATAGCGCAGTATTAAATTGCGTGGAATATATGGAGACCAGTTACCGCGATATTTGGCATCATGTGTAGCCCACTTACCACGGTCAGGGAACGACCAAACGGTATTCGTTTCAAGTTCAAAATCGTCAGGCTCCCAATTAACAATCTTTTTCATACTGTGTCCTTACATATTTGGTTCAGGTACTATGCTCCATGTCATATTTCTACCGGAATAATTCCAATAACGAATGTCTTGCTCAATAAACAACCACTTTATTGTTTTTAGAATATGATCTACGGCATAACCTGAAGAAAAAGAAATATCTAAAATTTCATTTTCTTCAACATTTTTGCATTGAAATACCTTTTTTATGAGTTTATACAATTTTGCATACATTATAGTGTCTTCGTTTCTTTTTAACAATAGGTCTTTGTGTATGTCGTCATGCTTAGGGTAATTCCTTTTGCGTTTTCCAGGTTCAGCATAATTTGTATTTTCAACGCAAACTAAAAAATCAAAACCGTTGTGCAGATTTGCAGGTCTACGTAAATAAACACGATTACCATCATTTAGAGTTTCAACAAAATATGTATATCTTTCAGCTTCATCAATCGTTCCGGGTTGCTCAAACGAAAGTTCTTCAATCACCCTCATTCTAACTTCGTTACGTGTTCCTTCGTTTGAAAATTCTTTAGTAATAATATGTTCAGACATTAATAATCCTCCTAGACAAATATAATATTCATAATTCCGTTTTCCATATCATTGATATTGTAAATGTGTTCCATTACATCAAAGGTTTCTTCAAGATTATGCCGTGCACTTTTCCAGCCATTGCCGTCAGTAAACCAAACAAATTTTACACCATCAATTGTGTCAACTTCTTGAGCCAATGTTTTATAGCTTCTTGCAGTTTCATTTAATTTAGAACCACCGCTTGAATAAAAATTCGTTTCAATAACATAAATCATATTATCGGTTTTTACAACATAATCAAATCGTTTTTCCATTTTTCCTTGGTTTGAAATCGCAGATAGGTCAACATTCCACTTCTCTTCAATTTCATGAATGTACATTTCTTTGTAATAGTTATTATTTTTTATAAAGCCTGATTTTTCAATATAAGATTCAACAAGGTCTTCCATAAGATGACCGCCTCGATTTTTTCTTCCATTTGAATCCAAGCCTACTTCAACGCCAGTTACATAGTCAATGAGATTGTTGATGATGTGATTTTGCAACAAAGAAAAGAGTCCTGTCTTCTCCATAAAATAAGAAAACTCTTCGGGTTGAATAGTTAATGCGTTTTTGTTATCAAAAGAATATAACATACCGCCATTTTCATCTTGACAGTATATTTCCATTTCTCGTTTGGCGAGTAAAACAGGTATCGCTTTTTTAATTTCTGGATATTTGGTTATTAAACAATCGAAATCTTCTTTTATGCTTCTGCTGCCTATTAACGAATTCAGTATGTTGAGTTCCACCTTAATACTTTCAACATTTCTATACACTTTAGGAAAATCTATGTAGTACTTATAACTTGCAATACTGCTTCTAAAGCCTTTTAACCAGTTATTAAAATCTCTCATAATTAATCTCCATAGTTTGAAATTATCAATTCACTAATTGGTCCACGATTGCCGCCCTTACTGTTTATAGCACGTTTTGCGGTAACTCTATCGATTGTCAGTGGTTTATATAAGTCGTCAAAGAAGTCATCTTCTGGGTTTGTGTTTTTCGGATCCGAATTGCTTGCCAATACCTTGGCTCCTTTTTTAGCCAAACTCTTAATATATTCTGCAAGTTCAATTTGGTCATTATCATTGAACTCAGCTTCGGTATATGAGGTGAATTCCGATGTTTTACTAAGTGGTCTGTATGGTGGATCGAAATACACAAATGTATTTTCATCAATAAAGTCTTCTGTATCTCTATAGTCGCCACTAATTATTCTTACATTTTTGAGTTTCTTTGACACAAGCAACAAGTTTTCTATATCGCATATGGTTGGAGCTTTATATGATCCCATTGGCACATTAAACTGACCGCGACGATTAACTCTGTATAATCCATTGAAACATGTTTTATTCAGATATATGAACAGTGCTGCCTTAAGTGTTAAGTTAGCATTCTTGTTCCCTATTAAATTATTGTACATATCTCTTTGCGAATAGTAGTATTCTTTTCGGCTTTCATCATTGCCAGATAAGTGTTCTTTTTCAAACTGCTGTAATAACTGAATCAGTTCATAAACGTTGTTTTTTATTACAGTAAAGACATTCATTAACTCAGTATTACTGTCATTTATCATTACTTCTTCAATTTGATAATTGTTAATGATATCAAAGAGTACCGCACCTGCGCCAACCATCGGTTCACAATACTTTGTTATAGTTGTTCCCAATCCTTTAGGATAATAATTTCGTAGTGTATCCAATAGTTGTCCTTTGCCACCTGCCCATTTTACAAACGGTCTTGCTTTCACGCTACCGTCATAGCGGGTAGTCCGCGCATCAATTGGCTTTTCCGCATCCGCAGGTATAATATACATGTTTCCAAGTGTTGCAACTCCGGCAATTCTATTTTCACTGCAAAGGGTTATCACTCTTCTGTGAGATATGTTCCATTTTGTTGCAGCTTCGCTTGCGGTCATAAACCCTGTCATTGTTTTCACCTCATCATAGATTAACTATATTATATTCCAAATCTGGAACAATAGCAAGATCCAATTGCTAAGTAAAATATAGTACAGTTTCTTCTATAAGTCCAGAGAAAGTTCACCTTTCTATGACAACTCGGCTTATTTGATTATGAATATTGTTGTGGGCAGAGGGAAGAGATTTCAACATTATTTTTAAAGGATTTTTTGATTATGAGTAAGCCTTCTGGATGTCACGCTTGAAAACGGCGATTTCGGCGTTCTTAGTATTATTTCATTGCTGTTGCAAAAGTTCACTTTAAAGCCCTTGTGGTTACTGCGTTTTCAATATTGAAAAGCGTGACACTGTGTTCTTGTTTTCAGTGTTTTTAATTATCTATTTTCAAAGACGAAAAGCATAGAATTTACTGCCGTTTTTACATATGGAAATGCGCATATTTTTTGGAAGCCTTTTAAATTGTTTATGCCCATATTATGAGCCGGGGTATAGTCATTTTTTGTGCTTTTGATAGTGGTAATTTACCACCTTTTATACCGAATATTTTCATAGTTGTTTTGACCACAATTTTGACCACAACAGAAAAAAAGACCACAACGCACAAGCGCGCTAAACGCAAAATACGGGAATTTTTCGTCTGGAGGAAATGGCTAAACAGCGCAGGAAAGCGACCAGTGTAAGAGCCGTATGCGCACTGTTAACCGAGTTGTCGCTGGTTCGAGCCCGG
>CALGGQ010000294.1 GCA_937915775.1 uncultured Clostridia bacterium
ATATTCATTATTTAATAATTTGCCCATATTGGGTATTTATTAAAAAAATAAATTGGGGTCTTTATGACTTCTTTATCTGAATTTAATATTAAATTTTTTGTTTTAAGATTTCTTGCTTTTATATCTTCAATTTGTTTTTCTTTAATGTTGAAATCCTCATAAGGTATTTGACTTTTTATTAGTTCATCAAATATATCATTTAATTCTTTGAAATTATTGCCAATATATAAATTAACATTATTAAATTTCTTTAGATTTTTTAGTTTTTTTAACAACAAATCTGTTTTAAGAACACAATCATAAAGAAACATTTCCATCGCATATCCCTCCTCACCTATATTTGCACCTTTTTTTTCTGATACGTTTAATTCTTTTCCTTCTTTATATTCAACAATTGAATCATAATGAGAATCAGACTTCTTTAAATTATTGTCTAAAAAAAATCTTGGGGATGCATCAAATTTCGCTGAGCAATCAAATTTAGAGTGAGCACTCTCATGAAATTTTAAAAAAAGGTTGTTAATCATATTATTTTCATTAACTTCTTTTAATAAATCATTTACATAATTATATCCTACTTTTGCATTTACATTAAAATTAATAATTAAATTATATGGATTTACAAACGCGGCTTGACTTTTAACTTTATTAGCTTCACTAAATGTAAAAAAAAAGGGATGTCTAGTGAGCAATAAATGAGCCTTTATTTTAGTAATAGGTATAAATTTAATTTTAAACCAAGAATCAAAAGAAACATAATCTAAACCTGAGGAAGAATTAATTTGTAAATAAAAAAAATATAGAGCAGAATTTTCATTCAGCCTTTTAATAATTTCAAAGAACAATTTTTCCGATTCGATAAATGGTGAATTAGTTTCTAAATCAGAGAATCTTACGAATTTAAATTCTTCATAATGGTCTACCAAATATTGTATATTAATTAACAACATCAATTTTTCAAAATCATTAAATTCATTTTCTTCAGACAATATAATATTTTTTTTTTCTAAATATTTAACAAAAATATTAATCCCTGTAGACCCATATTGTTCAAGATAAAAAATAAAAAATACAACATCTATTAAATCAAATATTTCCTTTTTGATTTCTTTTCCATAATTTTACCTCCATAAATGCAAAAAGAGCCGATGAATTTTTACGCTCATCGGCTCTGTGTGTATTTTTTTATTGTTCAGTTGCTATGTGCTCTTTGTCTATACCAAGATATTTACTGCGAAGATACCATGCATGATCAGGCGATATATCACCATCTACCTCAGCACAATTAATATCGCTTTGTAATTCACAATAATCACAATCGTAACGAAGATATTTCTTCCCGCTTTCCATTAATTCAAGTGCTTTCTTCATTTTATCTAATGATACTTTTAGATATCTTGGTAATACAGATTCATAATGAATATCGGTTTCAGTTGTTTTCATAATATCCTCCAATATACACAAAGCACATATTTGAATAAAGCTACTTATTATCTTGCAGAAATATCACGGTTATTATTCGTTTTCCAAATTGCCATCGGATGATTCTTGATACGGTTCAACGTATCCTCATCATCAAACAGTAATTCGGGTTTGTAATAACCTTTTTTGAAATTCTGTAAGAATTTTTGCTCTTGTTCCGTAATATACAGATTCTGTTTTAAGAATTCCGTTACGGTTTTCTTTGCTTTGTCTAACTCAAATTCATCCTTGACTCTGATTACAGGCTTCAAGTCTGTTTTAATTTTGTGAGCCGTAATTCCGTCTATGGACGAATAATCAAGTTCTAACGGCGGCGTTTGCGTTGCAACAGCAAGATAAAAGATAACGCATTTTCTGTATAACTCCAACTCGTTATCACTGAATAATCCGTAGCGAATCATATAGTTGAGGTCATACAAATCTCTTGCGGCTGCTCTTGTAAGCAGTGCTACCGTTTTGCTTGCGTAAATCTCAATCGGAGAAACAGTGTTTACCTTAAAGCTGCCGTCAAACACCTCCGATTTGATTTCTCTTTTCTCTGTTGGCAGAACATGAGAGCGAAGCGAATAGTTGATTTCGATTTTGATATTATCCGTAATTCCGGCTGCATTGGTATATGAATACACAAAGGAGTCAAGACTATGCGGTGTCTTTGACTTTGGACTTTTCACATATCCTTCGGCGGTCATATACTTTTCAATTAGCTCTCCGATTCTCTCACGTTTTTCCATCATTTCCTTCCTTGAAATATTAACGCAAAAATCAAGATCAATATCAACGGAAAGACGGGGTAAATCAAAGAAGATAAGATTGATAGCGGTACCGCCTTTAAGAGCCATACTCTCGCTCAGTAATTCAGAAGTATCAAAGAAGGCAAGAATATCTCTCAGCCTCATAACCTTTTCAAGGGTATCTCTGACTACGGATAATTCCTTTGCCTTTTCGGCAAGTAGCTGTTTATTATATGATGGCATTTATATCACCTCCACCTGTTATATTTTGCCAATAGTTTTTAGGCATCGTTAAATGCCAGTAGTTATTAAAATCTGTTTGACCGCCACGAGTACCTTTTACAAGGTAACGGGAGCTGCTGCCTGATTTCATTTTACACGTTTTCAGAAAACTGTCACTTATGCCGAACTCATTTTGCAGCATTGAGAAGATATATCCTGTTTTTTGATACAAAAAGCATTTGTCATATTCCTCAAGATAATGAAGCATTTTATCCTCGTTTAATATAGGTATAGAGGTTATACATTGTATTAACTCCTCAAACCCCATATTGTTTTCAAAATCATTGATTGAATCAAGGACAGTGCGCTCTATATCCGTAACGGTAACGCCATCAGCATTATGCTTAACGCCCTGCGATATACTCGGTGCAATTCTCTCATAGCTTATACCGTTAAACTCAAAAGGATTAAAACGACTTTTTGAAGAAACAGTAACCTCGTATGACACCTGATTTGCATAGCCGTAATACTCAAAAGCAGAGTGATGTGATACTGCCGCCGTATCGCTGAGCTTTGACGCTATGACAAACTTATTTGACACAGGCTCGCCATCAACCATACTTAAAGCAACATACAAACCCTTGCGCACCTTGGCGATATGCTTTTTCTTCACATAATCTCTTAGTAATTGCAAGGCTGCATTATCATTACCAACAAGTGCTACTGCCTCATCAAAGGTAAAACAACCAAGTTTTACAAATTCCTCATAGTATTTCATAATATCACCTTCATTGTTTATATTTTACACGATACTTATATAAAAGTCAACAGTATTGTGCAAATATTAAACAATTACACGACGTTACGCACATCGCCTTCAACAATATTAAATCGCAAAAATTCAGGAATAGCGTTTTTCAATGCTTTTTCCTTTATGCTTTCGTCTTTTGAAACTGCTGAAGCCGTCAATACACTTGAAGGATAAATAGTATCGGTTAATTTCAGTTTACGGTACTGATTATATTCCTCACAAAGCGGCACATCATTTTCACGGCTGATATAGTCCACCATTGCAAGCAGATACAGGCATTCTGGATACCAGCTTCTGTTATAGTAAGTGATAATATCCTCACTTTCAATTGTATCAATCAAAAACTGAATATCGTCGAGTGCCTTCAGCTTATGACACACATTACTTTTAAATAATTCAAACGCAAGGCGATGTGGTAGATTAACAGAATTATTCATAGGCGTCCTCCTTAAAGACAACATTCACTATTCTACTTATATAATACACCCAATGAGCGCATTAGCCAAGTTTGTCGTTTGAATTGCAAAGGGTCTTAGGGGAAGCATTCCCCTAAAGAAATGCACGGGGCTCTGCGGCGTGCGGCAAAAATATATATTTTTGCCCTGCTTGATAAAGTATGAGACACAGACACGGAGTGTCTGTCAACAACTCCTTCCGTGCCTCAAACTTTACTTTTCTTTGCTCTGCATATAGTTTGTGCCATAATGGCACGGATCTGTCTTTGCAATTGGATTTTTGGTGCCAAAGTGGCTCAATCAAACATGTCCAAATCCTCTATGACATTCTGAATGTTCTCTGCCTGCTCTTCTTCGGTCAGTTCCCTTGATGGTGTTGTTACATTACCAACCGTAACAAAGGCTACAGCTTTTAATTCTTCCTTGAAGATGCTTCGTATATCATCAATTGTCGGCACTTTTGTGTTTTGCTTTTCAATATACGATATTATGGCTTCGATAACGAATTTGTTACGGGATATGCCTTGCAGGGATTGCAGATATTCTGCTGCTCGTTTTTCTTTTGGATTGTCCAATCGAAACCGCAAATTGAGCCTGTAATCATTCCGCATGAGCTTGTTCCGCTTTCAGCTTAATTTCGGCAATATACTCATATCCCTTAGCGGCGGCGCAAATGTCGTCAATAAATTCAACCCTGTCAGGATTAATATTCCCGAAATGCTTGATAAGACAACCACCACCGCCTGAAACAATAAGCTTCATTGTGTTCTCATCGTAACCGTGCTCACGGAGTCTGCGGAAAATATTAGCAACATAATCTTCAGCGATTCTTTTAATGATGTTCAAATCGCTGATGGGAATATCCGCTGTACCGTTGCAAAGCACCTCATCAATAATGATGTCGTTCAGCTCTCTGCGTGTTTCTCGCATAAAGCCTTCACGGATAGCGAGCGTACATTGATAGGTGCCGAATTTCTCCGTGAACATCTGTCCGCTTTGCGGTCTGCCGTTTACAAGGTACAATGTGTTCATGGTTCCGTTGCCAATATCAGCGAGAACAGAAAGCCCGTGAAGCGAAGAAGCAAACGGAGCAATTGCAGAATAGCCCTGCGGATATACCTTAACATCAACAATGTGGATATGATATAAGATATCCTGATATACATATTCAACATAGTCCTTCTGCTTCAGGTATTCTGCAAACTCTTTCTTTTGTCCGCTGGTCCAAGTCAGCGGGAGACCGGCAGCAATGACAACATCTGCTTCCGTTAAGCCTTCGGCTTTCAACTCCTTTGCGATAGCGACAAGGGTAAGGCAGTAATAGTCATTATCAAAATGTTTTTCCGCCAAGAACTCCTTGTGCCCTTCGCCGATGAGGTAGTATCTACCGTCATAAACAAGCATATCCTTTGTAAAAAGCGGCTCGGAATCATAACCGGATATGCCTGTTTTGAAGCAGTAGTTAGCGGTTTTAACATTACCGTAACCGTGATCAATTCCGATAATTTTCAAATTGTTAAATGCTTTCATTTTTCAACCTCCTAAATAGTATTATTGATACATTTAACGTTAATTTGTAGCGTTGCTACATAGGGCGCTACCCTCCTTTCAATAAAGATATACTGCTAAAAGCACAAATTTGTGGGAGCAGTATTCATATATTGAAATACTTTTCTTTTTGTGTTAAAATGCATCTGTGAAGGAGTTTTATCTATGAAACACAAGATTTATGAGCTATCTGCTCGTATGATAATGCGTAATGCTAAACTTAATGAGTATGGCGTTTATGAGTTTAATCTATCCGAAAACGCAACAAAAAAGTGTATCAACCCTGCCTCCCCTCCGCAGGATGATTGTGCTTTGTTTTATCAAATACAGCAGGTCATTGAAAATGATGATAGCATTATTGGTGGTAAAGCAAACGAGCTTTGTAACGTTTTAATATATATTGATTTCTCCCGTGTGTTTGACAGACAGCCTACGCAGAAGAAATATATCGACTGGCAAAAAATGGCTGAGGATATGTTCCGTCCTGAAGGTATCAGTTTGGATTTCGGCTATGGCTCAGATAGATATATTGCTTTTGAACGCTCCGCCAGTATGAGCCGTAATGCAAGACTCTCTTTTATCCGTGAGGATTTGTATGAGCCTGTCAAAAAGAGAATTATGCTGGATATGCAAATCGGTATGTGTCAGCTTTCAAAGCTGTATGCATATAACGGTTTAATGCTCACTGACGGTTTCCGTACAAATGATATGGATATATGGAACAGCGACAGAATTATCGTTGTTGATAATCCCATTACTACCGTTCACGGTGTAGATATCATTACCGTAGAGGATGACGGCACGGATAACGCTATGCGTAAATACAAGCGTATAGAAAAGCTTGCTGATGTTGATGTAACCGAATTTGACGGCGAGGGCTTAATTTCTTTTCAGTATGCAAAATCAATAGATGAACTGTATTGCGGTAAAGAAGCGCACACCTCTTTTCAGATTCGTATGCCATATATTAAAGGTGTACTCCATAAGGTCGATTTCAGAAGTTTTCTTGCTGAACTCGGTGTATATGAAATTAAGGATATGTGGGGTGTATATCATCCGCTTGAAAAGGTGGATATTATCCTGACAAAAAGTATGTTCAAGGGCTGCGGCTGGATGGAGCAAAACGGAATGACTTGGGCTGACTATTTAGCCAAGTGCAGGGAATATCAGCACTCCCTGTATATCTCCGAGGTCAGCCAAGAAAAGACCTCTGCCTTTACAGAAATGAATTATCAGTTTTTGGTGACTGCTACCATAAATCCTGATGAATTCCGTCCTTCTGATTTACCGCTCGGTTGGGATAACAGTCCTTCACTTGATAAAAGAGATTGGATTACAAAAGCAACTGAACAGCGTTACTATGATTTAGTGGCAAATGAAAAGTTCCGTTCTGATTACATTAAGGAGAAAAATCCCGATTGGGCACAAATATTAAAACTAAATCCGAAATTCATTAATGAACCGCATTTTACAAAGCAGCTTGACAATCAGGCAAAGAAGGTATTGGAACAATATGCTATCGGCAGGTTAATTGCCGCAGGCGATAACCGTTATCTTTCAGGCGATTTAATCTATTTCATAAAGCATATTATTAAAGAAGCATCAAGCGATGTCAGCACAATTGTTTTAGAGCAAGAACGCCTACGTGAAGGTGAGTTCTATGCTCCCCGTGCTGAATACAAGGATAACGACACTTATGTCTTACTTCGCAATCCGCATATCGCAAGAAACGAAGAAGCGGTAGCAAGACCGATGAATGAGGTCGGATATTACAGGAAAAAATATCTATCCCATCTTAACTATGTCATTATGGTGGATTCCTCCACGCTTATGCCCGAACGCTTGGGCGGTGCTGACTTTGACGGCGATATGATTAAAACAATCGCAGAACCGCTGATGAACGAGTGCGTTGCGAGAAACTACGGTGGCAGCGGCGGAGCCATTGACCGATATACTGCTCAATATCCAGTGTTAAAGATTCCGTCAGCAGATCCGCTAATGCGTGACGCAAACGACTGGCGTGCCCGTATGGAAACAGTTAAAAATACCTTTAATGCAAGAATCGGTCAAATCTGTAACGCTGCATTTGACAGAAGCATTATCGCTTATGACGAAAGCAAAAGCGAAGCAGATCGTAAGAAAATGCGAGAGGAAACAGAAACGCTTGAAATCTTAACGGGGTTAGAAATCGACTCCGCAAAAAGCGGCGTTAAGCCAGATTTGTCCGAATATCTGAATCGCAAGTCGGCAGAGCGCAGCCGATTTCTTCAATACAAGAACATTGTTAAAAGCGCCGACAGTAAGCAATGGTATGAGGATACACAAAAGCAAAAACTGGACAAATTCTTTGCCTCAACAGATTGGAACAGCGTTAGCGCCAATGTTGAAAAGCTTCCGTATTTTGCAAAAATGCTTAAACGGCATACGCCGAGATTAAAGCCAACCCCTGCAAATGATGAGGAGTTATTCCCATTCGCAAGAGAGAAAAGCTGGAAGGACAAGTTAAATCCTGAAGATTTAGAGTTGATGAAATCTGTTATTGCTGACTACGAGGAAGCGCATAGGAGAATCAGAATAAGCCGTATTGCGACAAATGATATGAAACGCAGAAGTGATGTGGAGCGTATTCTCTTTGCCAGAGGTCAAGAGGAGGAATATACTGCAGATGAGCTTTACGGTTTGTTTGCGGGAATGAGTGCCGAGCATGTCGCCGAAGTGCGCAGAAATCTTACTGAGCAGCAATTTCACTTGATGGATTATGAGGAAAGAATAGACTTTATTCAAAGCGCTATTTCTTCGGACAATTACGCTGTCTTTGATTACACAGATTTCTTTGCAGATTTCAGGTGTAACGGCTATCGTATCTTTGGTGATATTATCTGCGATTATGACGACAGAAACACAGCGCAGCAGAGAAAAGAAAACGCTCTCCGCAGTAATACTGACAGAGAGCTGTTAGACCGTCTTATGAGAGCGTACAAAGCTATTGATGGCATTGATTATGAGAAAGAGTTAAACTTTTACACAAGGCGATATATACGAGAAAAGTCAAGTGCAAATACCGCCTTGAAATGTGCGATAGCACTCGGCAAGCGGCAGTTTGCCTATGAAGTGCTGCTCTATGAAATCGAAAGGGTATTAAAGGAAGATAAGAATGCTAAACGAAAAAGAGGAATTCCTCGCTTACACCGGTAAGATAGATTACCAAACCGCTGACAAGCACACCTATCTCGGCAGGTTTAATTTTGATATGCTGACAAAGTTTATCGGTTTAACCCGTGTGCTGACGATTGTTGCCCGCGGGTATATGTATGAAAACGGCAAGGCGGATATTGAACGAGCAAAAAATGCTCTTTGTGCGTGGTGCAGTGTACCGAATAAAAAAACTGACCAACCGAAGAAGGAAGGTCAGAGTGAAACAGATTTCAGGCAATTACATGAGCAGTTTCCCGAACTTGTTGACAGCAATGGAAATGGCTGGTTTTATACCTTTGTGCAGAACACGATTATATTTATTAAGGACAATCCCGACAAGGTGTCAAAATATGATCGGCAAAAGCCGGATAATTTAAAGGGCTTTGCTTCCGCTTGGCGAAAAAAGGTAATGCAATATCAGGTGCCGCTATATTCATCAAAAACGCAAGGTAGCTTTCTCATTCATTTTGACGATATCCTTGCAGACGCATTAGTACAAGGTGAGCTTAAAAACAAGGATTTTGAGTTATCACCCGAATTAACAGAACAGTTAATATCCAAAACGCCAAAAGGTGTAAAGCCGGAAGTGTTGATAACGCTTTACAAATACTACATAGCAAACAAGCAGGACAACACCGACTGGGTCATCCTGCCTGTTACTAACTTTGACGCATACTTTGGTACTACTGCTTTCGGAAGAAGATATTTGCAACTCTTAAAAGAAGCAAATATCATTGAAACTCAAACAAGTTATGGGGTTTGTAGATATAGACTAAATAATGATATTTTTGCTTAAAATATATCTTTTTTTACAAATCGGTTGAATAAGAGCATAATAGTGTTATTTTAAAGTCAGTTTGATAGAGTAATATTTATTAAAGATGACTTAGAATGTGCAATATGAACGAAATCAATTATTTAATATACCAGTATATTGATTCAACAAAGGAAAATATTGGGATAGAGATAAAAAGATATCAAGAATTATATCCCTAATATAAATACTCCAGTCCCGAAAATTGTTAATTCGCATAATTCACACAATAATGTCAGAAAGACTTATTAAGAAAAAGGCTTTTCAAAAGACTGTTTATTATCATTATTGTTCATCCTTGAAAGCACCATTAGTTTGAAGTAAATAATTCAAAGCATTTATACTATGTTCAAAAAATGGAATGTTTTGGTAAGTGCATTTTCCTTTAATTATTTTTAATTCATTATCAACATTGACAAATTTTATGTCACAATCAATTGCACCTTGTAAATACTCCTGATTATTATTATAACTAAAATCTTCATCTTTTAATTTCAATCTATGTAAAACATTTTCATTAACTCCTAGCCCGCTTGAAACGACGCAAGAAATATCAGATGAAACATAATCAATTACATTTAAGCATTCACAAACAGGAATTATCGTATTAGGGAATATCGGTCTAAGCATAAGAATAGGTTTGAAACCGTTTTGTGCCATCTTTTTTATAAAATTCAACCTTTCATAAGGGTCTTTAGTTTTATTACTCTCATACTTACGAACAGAACTCAATGCATTAATTGATGATGCAAAAAATAATTCTTGATTATAATCGTTCATGCGTTTTTTTAATGCTACTAGTTTAACAATCTCATCATCGTTTAAAACATTACGTGTAATAATAAAAATACTTTTTTTGTATTTTTCAAACAGTTTGTAACACAGTTTAATGCCTCTTGATGTATCAGAAAAATTATCGTTTTTTTGTGAAACATAGATTACATCAAAAGTTTGATCTTTTATGCTATCAATAATTTCATCAATGGTCCTAATTTTACTTCTTTCAATACCATAAGTATAACAAAACTTACACTCATATTCACAATACTCATCGAACGACACAAATGCTCTTTTTTTAATAATCATTGAAAATCATCTCCCTTTTTTTGAAATATGCATTTATAATATTATTAGAAGTTCGTAATGCATCATTAAAGACTTTTATGTTATTATCAGTCTTCGTTTTTTTTATTTCATTGTCATCATCTTCAAGTATCTTTTGATATATAGTTTTTGCTCCTATCGTTAAATCAAAAGTAACTCCTCCTACAATTTTTTTGCTTTTTTCTATTATTAATGGAATTGCTATCATAACATCTCTGGTAGTTTCTTTATCAGATAAAAAACTGTTTCAGTTTCAGTATTATAATAGTATTTCTCATCTTCAAATACAATGTTTTTATTCTTTATGATTTTTCCTCTTTCATATAAGTATAGTTCACCATTTTGGAAATCAAAGAGCACAGGAGTCTTCAAAATATTTGCAACGCCAAGAACACCATAATTTCGAGGTCTATATGTGCTAACTGTCATTGGATTTCCACCAACAGAATTAATTGTCTTTCGTATTTTTTCAAAGAACATACATTTATTATCATTTTTTACTTTATAACACCTTCCAGAATACTTAACAAGTATTACTTGAGCATCGAGTGGTAACGCATCATTATTTCCTAAATTTAATAATTCTCTCAAACCTTGTTCCATAAATCCTTTTGTAACTTGCTTTTTTGTAGCATTATAATAACGATTCGTTGCAATTCTTACAGAAAAAAATGTTACAACTGCTGTAATAATCCAATCTACACCATTTTTCAGCACAAGATCCCATACTGTCGTTAAAAAGCTTTTCATTTTATTAACTCCCACTATTTCCCATTAATAAAAAATTGAGACTTTCGACCCATATATATTATACATGATATTCTTTATATAGCAAATCAAAATGCAAAAATGTACAAAAAAACGACAAAAAAAGACATAATTAATCGAAAATTAGGGGTTGACAAATGAAAATTAGTTGTTCTCACGAAACCTTTACATTTATAACAAAACGACCTTGATAGATATAATTCAAGGTCGTTTTTTTCTGTAAAAAGCATTTAATATTATTCTCTAATAAGTAAGCATTTAAGTTCCTGAAACCCGCATGAATACTGCGTTTCAAGATGTCAAAATGAGGGTAGCAATGATATATCATTGCTACCCTCAGTCTGTCGAAAAAGTCTATCCGAAAGGATAGGCTTTTTTGGGTGGATATGGT
>CALGGQ010000295.1 GCA_937915775.1 uncultured Clostridia bacterium
TTGCCTCCGCCTCCGCCTGGGCAATCGGGTCCATCGTCACCTGGTTGAGCACCGCCAGCAGCGCGACGGAAACCAGTGCAACGACCAGAAGGACAATAATATTTCTCGGCGCAGTTGCTTTTTCTTTAGCCATTGCTCTTGCCCTCCTTTATCTTGACGCGCTTTACCCGTTCGCAGCCGAACGGCAACGGCGCCGTTTTTCTTTCCAGCAGCGGCACCAGCAGGTTGCCGATGATAATTGCATAGGAAACGCCCTCTGCCGTGGAGCCGAGCGTCCTGAACAGCGCGGTCAGCAGACCGAGCAGCAGACCGTAAATCACTCTGCCTCTGTGGGTAATCGGGCAGGTGACGTAATCGCTCGCCATAAAGAAGGCGCCGACAAGCAGACCACCCGCCATCAGCTGGGACACAAGATAATTCACGCTGACGGCATCGCCGGAAATCAGACGGATGACGGCAATAAAGCCGACAGTGGAAATAATATAAAGGAACGGAATCGTCGGTGAAATCACCTTTTTAATCAGTAGATACGCGGCTCCGATGAGAATCGCCACCGACGAAACTTCGCCGATACAGCCGCCGTGATTGCCGATGAACAGCGTCATCAAATCCATCGTTTCGCCGTTTCGCATCGCGGCAAGCGGGGTTGCCGAGGAGGTGGCGTCAACAGCGAAATTCGTCATGCGCTGCGTAAAGGAAATCATCAGGAAGCAACGTCCTGCGAGCGCCGGATTCATAAAGTTCTGACCGAGGCCGCCGAAGAGCATCTTCGCGGCGATAATGCCGAAGGCGGCGCCGAGCACCGGCATCCACCAGGCAGCTGTCGGCGGCAGGTTGACCGCAATAATCAGACCGGTCACCACTGCCGAAAAATCAAAGACCGTAATCGGTTTTTTGACAATTAACTCGAACAGCGCTTCAAATGCTACGCAGCTTGCCACGCTGACCAGAATCAGCATCAGCGGTCTGGCGCCGAAATCCGCCCAGAAGTGATACACGCCGAAGCCGAGGGTGGGAAGCAGAGCGATAGCGACGTCGAGCATAATTTTCTGCGTCGTGCTTTTATCTCTCACATGCGGTGAGACGGATACATTATACATTTACTACCTCGCCTCCTTCTTCTTCGCATTTTCCTCACGGATACGGATTTTGCCGTACTTAAACAGCTGGGTAAGCGGAATCTTAGCAGGGCAGACATAGGCGCAGCTGCCGCATTCAATACATTCCATACCGCCGAGCGCGGCAAATTCTTCAATACGTTCGCCCTTGACGGCTCTGCCCATCAGCTGCGGCACCAGCGTTTCGGGACAGGCGCGCACGCAGCGGCCGCAGTGGATACACGGCGTTTCCTTGGCGTTGGCAACGTCATCATTAGCATACGCCAGAATGGACGAAGATGTCTTAACAACAGGCACATCAAGGCTGCCCATCGCAAAGCCCATCATCGGACCGCCGGAGATAAACTTGACGACGTTTTCCTTGGCGCCGCCCGCCTGCTCAAGCAGGTAGGAATGGCTGATACCAAGCGGCACATCGAAGTTGCCGGGCTTGTTGACCGCCTCGCCCGTAACGGTCATCACGTTATGTATCAGCGGCTTATTGAGATACACCGCCTCATAAATCGCATACACCGTGCCGATATTATCCACGATACAGCCCTTATCGGCAGGAAGCATTTTGGAATTGATTTTTCTGCCCGTAATGGCGTAAATCAGCTGGCGCTCACCGCCCTGCGGATACTTGGTTTTCAGTGCACAGACGTCAATCTTATCGTCAATGCGCACCATCTTCTCCATCAAGGCAAGCGCGTCCGGCTTGTTATCCTCAATGCCGATGACCGCCTTCGCGTTCGGCAGGAGCCTTAGCATCGCCTGAATGCCCAGAATCAGCTCCTCCGGCCTTTCGAGCATCACGCGGTAGTCCGAGGTGAGATACGGCTCGCACTCAGCACCGTTAATAATGATATAATCGATGTCATCCGCATTTTTCGGCGTGAGTTTCACCACCGTCGGAAAGCCTGCGCCGCCGAGACCGACGATACCGGCATTTCTGATAGCGTCAACAATCTCCTCCTTGCTGAGCGAATCGAGGGTGCGTTTGGTGTCGAAGCCCTCCACCGTTTCCTCGAGGAAATCGTTTTCAATCACTACGCTGTCCACCTTACTGCCGCTGACGGTCAGGCGCTTTTCCACCGCCTTCACCGTACCCGAAACGGAGCTGAAAATCGGTGCGCCGATAAAGCCGCCTGCTTCCGCAATCAGCTGTCCTTTCAAAACGCGGTCGCCCTTTTTGACAACCGGCTTTGACGGAGCGCCGAGGTTCTGGCTCATCGGAAAGACCATCTCTCCCTCGGGAGCAAGAGGCTGAATCGGACACGCCTTGGCGTATTCCTTTCCGCCGTAGGGATGAACACCTCTTCTGAAGGTTTTCAATTTCATCTGCTTTCGTCCCTTCTGTACAAAATAATACATTTTATTTTAACATAATATAATAAATTATTCAATAAGCGTCATCATATCTTAACCGTTTTGACATATTTTGCATTTTTGCTAACACTGTGTTATAATGAAGTATATTCGGTAAGGAGTAACTGCGATGAGTATAAAAGAATTATTTACCAAAATGCATTCGGGCGAAATCTATGACCCGATGGATGAGGAGCTGATGTCCTACCAGGAAACGCTGATTGAAAAGGTGAATCAGTATAACCAGACCCCTGCCACGCCCGAGGGACTGGCACAGCGTGAAAGCATGCTGAAAGAGTTGTTCGCCTCTGTCGGAGAGGGCTCCTATATCGAGCCGCCGTTTCACGCCAATTTCGGCGGGCTTCACGTTCATATCGGGGCAGCCACTATGAGTGACCTGCATTATTGTCGGCTAGTTCGCAACTATCAGCGTTTAGAGAACGTTATCGATACTTTCATGGCACATTCGCGCAGAGGCAATAACAGCCGCTGGTGTCATACTTTGCAGGGCATCGACTTCTCAAATTGTAGAACGAAAAGAGACATTCTCGAAGCCATGAACGGCGACCGCTACTTCAAGGTAAACGCAGCATCATATTCAAGACATCGCACCATTGAATTTCGCCAGCATCAAGGCAGCACCGACTACGAAAAGATTTCAAACTGGGTTCGTTTTCTCGCAAAGTTAGTCGAATATTCTTACAAGCATGAGATTACAACCTGTACACGCATCGAAGACGTGCCATTTCTCACAGATGAAGAAAAACAATATTTCATTCGCCGCCGTGTCACTCTCAATTAAGAGTGTGCACGACGTGATTAAAAACAATGACACCAAACCATGTGCGTAATAGCTTACATACCCAAGGGCACACAGACATTGCCCACCGAGATAGTTAGAGCCATGTTTAAGGCAAATCCCCACGGCTGTGGTCTTGTGACGCCAACCGACCATTATAAGGGCATGAGCCTCAACTCAATACTCCGACACTTGAAGAAGCGCGATATATCCCAGCCTTGCCTCATGCACTTTCGGCTCGCGACACATGGCTCAATCAAGAGAGCCAACTGCCATCCTTTCTATGACGAGAAAAGCCAGACTTGGTTCATGCATAACGGCATCCTCGACATCATCCCAAAAGGCGACATGACAGACAGCGAGACTGCATTCCGTGAAATTCTTGCGCCTCAGATACAAGCACATAGCCTTGATTCTGACGACCTGAGATACGCTGTACATTGCATCATAGGTGGTTCTAAGTTTGCTTTCATGCAAGGTGAGAAAGTAAGGCTTTGTGGGCACTATGAGCAGTGGTTCGGGTGCTTGTTCTCAAATCTGCGCTTTCGATTTTGGCTCTATTGAAATAGATAATAGGTGGAAATATTGTATTTTATTCGTTATTTCATTGCTTTTTTCGCTTTTTTCATAACTTTGCAAAAAAAACATGAAAAAGTTTGTATTATTATCAATCCTTATTCTTCTTTGCACATGTAGTCAGAAGAAAGAGCAGTCAGGAGAAAAGGAAGTAACGGGAGAAACCATAGAAGTTCAGGATTCTAATACTGGTGAATGGAGAAATGGCATTAAAAATCTGTTAAATAAAGATAATGGAGTAGATGAAGTAAAATATGTTTATATACAAACAAAAGGTACTCTTCACGATGAGAATACCTCTGAAAAAGTCACCATTAGCCTGTATATATACCCCCCCGATTACGGAGGACTATTCTTTGAAATCACACGGAATGACCGCCCTGTAATTAAACATGTACACAATCTAATAACAAGTGTCGGACATTTGAATAATTCTTATGATTTTATTTTTAATATGGACGGTAGGATAAGAGCATCCGATGAAGATACTGAAAAATTCTTTGAGATACTTAAAAAAGAAGGATATATTACTATTTCATTCTATAAGGAAGAAAATAGGAAACAAGTATTTCTATGTTACTTCGGTTTAGACCTAACGGGCTTCAATAATGCTTATAAACTATATTATGAATAAGATAATATAAAACAAAATTGCTTTCGTTACTTAGAGAAGAATGGGGTGTCATTATTGATGATACCCCATTCTTCCTTTTCTCACTTAACCTCATTTACTCCTTAGAATTACAATTTCCTGTTCTAAAAATTGGAATCTTTCTTATCTTCCACTAGCTTTAGTCTTGCTCCGCAATGAGGACAAGTGAGGAAGTTCCCCTCTCTCCTACCAGCTGAATAAAAGTAAGCATCTTCTTCATCTATGAACAGTTGCCAGACGGGAACTCCAAGAGCATTTGCAATCTCGCCAAGTTTTGCCGTACTGAAGCTATTCCTCGACATCGATTGTGCGAGTGAGGTTCGCAATATCCCCAGACGCTTTGCAAGTTCTTCAAGGGTCATCCCCTTTTCCTTGCAAATTTCCTTAATTCTTAAATTCACATTTGCCATAAAGATAGGATTTTGGTACAAAACTAAATAAAAGTTCGCATATCTGCAAACATAGGATATTATTTAACGCAAATATGTAGATACTGCCATATATATTTACAAAACTTGAATATACATAGATACGAACATTTATTGTGTTAATATATACTAAATGACGAACTATTATTTTGCAATGTTCGCATAAATGTATATTTTTACGGCAAGAAAAAGAAACATCATTAAAACCGCGCGGTCAGGGTCATAGCCGCAACTAGTATATGGGTATGAGCAAAAGAAACCAACTTAGAGAAATCATGATTCAAGCATGGACATTTGTCAAGAGAAATGGCTTCACACTTGCTGAGGCTTTGAAATGTGCATGGTGTAATTATAAGGTACGCACAGCCATGATAAGCCGCATCGTGAAGTTCTATTTTCTGAAAATCGACGGCACGACTCGTGAAGCGTATGGCACGCTTAGAAGCGACATTGTACCACCTACGGGCGATAGCGACCGAAAAAAGAATGACAGCGTACAAGTATTCTTCGATACAGAAAAAGAGGCTTGGCGTTGCTTCAAACGCGCCAACCTGCTTCGTATGGCATGATTAAAGTATGAGCTATGAAAATAATAGACATGGTGTTTATGTGGCTTTTCGCCCTACTTTCTGTTCTTTGTATAGTGACTGCTGTGTTTTTCAGTGCATGGTGGCACATCATTACTGGTGCAATGACAGCTC